>JAFTXB010000198.1 GCA_017461825.1 Clostridia bacterium | reverse complement strand
TTGGCAAGGTGGCGCTCTACCAAATGAGCTAAATCCGCGGAATGGTGCCTCCGGTCGGAATCGAACCAACGACACGGGGATTTTCAGTCCCCTGCTCTACCAACTGAGCTACAGAGGCATACAGCAAGGGCTGTATTATAAAGGTGGCGATCCGGATGGGGGTCGAACCCACGACCTCTAGCGTGACAGGCTAGCGCTCTAACCAACTGAGCTACCGGACCGTTTATGGTGGAAACAATAGGGCTCGAACCTATGACCCTCTGCTTGTAAGGCAGATGCTCTCCCAACTGAGCTATGCTTCCTTAACCGCCGTTCTTGCTGACGACTTGCTTATTATACCACAACTGTTTGAGTTTGTCAAGAGGTTTTTTAAAACTTTTTTCAGTTTTTTTCTCTTTTTTTTCAAAACTCAAAATCCTTTGCTTGATAGCCTCGATATTATATCACTCTTTCACCTTATTGTCAACCCCTTTTTTAAAAAAATATTAAAAAAAAGAACAAAGAGAACTTCCTCAATCGAAAGTTCTCTTTCTCTGCCTTAAAACATCTTTTCAATGTCATCTTTGTTATAATATTGTTTTTTATCGCAGAATCGGCAGGTGATCTCCAGCCTCTCGGGTTTGCCCTCGGCAATTTGTTCCTCCAAAAGCTTCAGCAGATCTGCTTTCCCGAGCGTGATCAGTGCTTTTGTGGTGCGCTCGCGGCTACAATTGCAACGATACGCAACATCAAGCTCGTCAAATACCTCAAAGGGGATATCCCGCAGTGCGATTTGCGCGATCTGCTCAAGGCTCATTCCCGCATCAAACAGTCGGGAAATATTTGCGATATCCGAGGCGTTACGCTCGATCAGATCGACTGTTTTGGGGTCTGCAAAAGGCAGAAGCTGTACGATGACACCGCCTGCCGCTTGGCATTTACAATCGGTGCCGACCAAAACGCCGAGTGAACAAACCGTTGGGACCTGTTCGCTGTGTGCGTAGTAAGATGCGATGTCCTCCGCTATCTCGCCGCTTACAAGGGGAACCGACCCGTTATAAGGTTCAGTGCCGCCCATATCGCGGATGATATTGAGCGTGCCCCGTCCCACGGCACCGCCGACATCCAGCTTGCCGTTGGATTTGAGCGGTAGGTCAACATTTGGATTCTGAATATAACCGCGAACATTTCCGATATAATCGGATACAGCCAAAACATGTCCCGCAGGTCCGTTGCCGTGAAGTGCTACAGTAATGGTATCGGTTTTTTCGCCCAACATACAACCCATCATGGAGGTAACGGTAAGAAGGCGTCCCAGCGTTGCCGAAGCGGTGGGGGTGGTGTTGTGCAAACGGATCGCCTCGTTGACGATTTCTGTGGAATTGATTACATGAATACGCGCACTGCCGTCGGCTGTCATAGCACGCAGAATAGTGGAAGACATAGGGGGAAATCCTTTCATTAATATAGCAATCTCTTATTTTTTTGCCCGTGCGGCAAAATACCAACGTTCTGCCGTGTCGCCGGGTATTGAAAAGTGCCGGTCTGACCATACGCCGAGAAACTCAAGATTCGCATTGGCAAGAGCTTTTTTGATCTCATCCATGGAATAGCAACGCTCCTGCTGATGCTCGTCCGAGCGGCGGTATGTGCCGTTTGGAAGCTCCTCAAAGATGGAAAGATCAAAATCGCAGATGCCTGTATCGGGGTGATAGTCGTTTTGCCAACCGCAATAAACGGCAGCACGTTCCTCGGTATCCGTTCCCTCGTCCCAAACCAGTTCATCCTCCAATATATAGGCGTTGTTGCCATATATCTGTTGAAATTTATAGGGGGTATTCATATCGAATAAAAAGAGTCCGTCGGGATCAAGATAGTTATGCACCAAGGAGAATGTTTTTTCCAGATCGGCGGGGGTGAGCAGATAATTTAAGCTGTCAAGACAGCAGGTGACGGCACCGACGGTTCCGTATAGCTCAAACTCGCGCATATCTTGCTTTAGCCAGAGGATGTCAGGATTGCCTTCCGCGCGCTCATAAGCCTGTGCGAGCATGTCGGCGCTGCCATCCACACCAATCATATCGTAGCCGCGCCTGTCAAGTTCAAGCGTCATGCTGCCGGTCCCGCAGGCGAGATCGAGCACGAGCTCGGGGCGACTTGGCAAAAAATTTTGAAAGCATGTTTCTATGAAATCTGCCCAGGCGGAGTAATCGATTTCGGCATTCAGCTTGTCATAGACCTTTGCAATGGCATTGTAGCCCTCGCATCCGTTCATCCGCGGCGTTCTTCCTTTTCCAAGCGGTTCAGCACGGTAAGGTAGCCTTCGTTGCCGTATTTGAGACAGCGGTTGACACGGCTGATGGTTGCGGTAGAGAGCCCTGTTTGTTCTGCAATTTCGGAATAAATGTAGTTGTTTTTGAGCATTCTTGCGGCGCGCAGTCTACGTGACATTTCCGCCAACTCAGACTCGGTACAAAGATCCTCCAAAAAATGCAGACATTCCTCGGGGGTCTGTAGCGTCAAAAAGGCGCGGATCAGATGCTCCAATGCAGGATCGTTTAAACGTTTTGCCATGATAAAACCTCCATTATTTTGTCATTTTTTCAAACTTTTCGGAACCAATATCATATTCACTCCCATATTGTAACACGAATATGACAAAAAGTAAATAGTTTCGTGAAAAAATTCATTGCAAATTTCCAAAAAAATGTTTGAAAAATTTTTGGTCTGCTTTTTTGTTGCGATCGGAGTATGTTTTTTTGGCACATCCTCTTGACAAATCTGCCCGGATGTGCTATAATATCAGCAATCGGGAAGAGCTCCCGAGGTAACTTGTCTTTAAGCCGATACAGAGATGTCGGGAAGATGAATCATAGAGATACCTATACCGTTTGGGATAGGACTATAATTGTATGAGTGATCTTCTCCGACGGGAGAAGATTTTTTTGTTGCACCCGGAGGTATGATATGAAACAAAAGGCGCAGATCATGGATGCAACCGCTATCAGCCGTGCGATGGCGAGAATTACACATGAGATCATCGAACGCAACCGCGGGGTGGGGGATATCTGCTTGCTCGGCGTCAAACGGCGCGGAATTCCTTTGGCAGCGATGCTTGCCGAAAACATCCGCAAATTTGAGGGCGTTGAAGTGCCGCTAGGGCATCTTGACATCACCCTGCACCGCGACGACCTGACCGATGAAGAAAAACGTGAGATCGAGGCAGAGTGCCACATTCCGTGTGACATTCGAACCAAAACGGTGATCATCGTGGATGACGTGATGTACACGGGACGCACCACCCGCGCGGCGCTGGAGGCGGTGTTTGCGTATGGACGACCGAGAGCCGTTCAATTGGCGGTGCTGGTGGACCGCGGGCACAGAGAGCTGCCTATTCGACCCGATTACGTGGGCAAAAACGTTCCCACCTCGCACAGCGAGCAGGTTTCGGTGATGCTGGAGACTGTGGACGGCGACACGGGTGTGTATATTTGTGATGCCACAGACGAAGAACAAGAATAAAACGAAGGGAGAACCAACATGAAAACGACAGAGAAAGCCATGATGAATCAAATGGAAACCGAGTCTTTTGCAAAGGCTTTTTTGGCTGACCGTGCTATTCTCTCCGACCGTTTGGATCAATATGCAATATTTCCCGGCTTTTGCGACGTGCACGTGCATTTTCGTGAGCCGGGCTTTTCTTATAAGGAGACGATCGCCACGGGTTCGCTTGCCGCTGCAAGAGGTGGATATACGGCGGTTTGCACCATGCCAAACCTCAATCCCGTGCCTGACAGCGCGGCACACTTGAAGGAGCAGACCGATATCATCGCGCGCGATGCCCTGATCAACGTTTATCCCTATGCCGCCATTACGGTGGGGCAGAAGGGAGAGGTGCTTTCCGACATGGAGGCAATGGCAGGTGATGCGATCGCGTTTTCGGATGACGGGCGCGGTGTGCAGAGCGAGGATATGATGCGAGAGGCGATGAAGCGCGCAAAGGCGATGGGCAAAATGATCGTGGCACATTGCGAGGTCAACGATCTGCTCCGCGGCGGCTATATCCATGACGGCGAATACGCCAAGGCACACGGACACCGCGGCATCTGCTCGGAGAGCGAATACGCACAGGTCGAGCGCGACCTAAGGCTTGCCAAGGAAACGGGATGCTCCTATCACGTCTGTCACATTTCGGCAAAGGAGACGGTGGAGCTGATCCGCCGCGCGAAGGCCGAGGGCGTGGACGTCACCTGCGAAACGGCACCGCACTATCTGGTGATGGATGACAGCGATTTGCAGGAGGACGGACGCTTTAAAATGAACCCGCCTCTGCGAGGGGCTGACGACAGACGGGCGTTGGTGGAGGGAATTATCGACGGAACGATCGACATGATCGCCACCGACCACGCACCCCATTCTGCCGAAGAGAAGGCAAAGGGACTGGCGGGCAGCGCGTTTGGGATCGTTGGGATCGAAACGGCGTTCCCCTTGATGTATACCAAGCTGGTAAAAGAGAACGTTATTTCAATGGAAAAGCTGATCGACCTTTTGGTCTACAACGCAAGACGGCGGTTTGGAATCCCCTTGGGTGAGAGCTTTTCGGTGTGGGATCTGAACGAAGAATTTACGGTCGATCCCAACGAATTCCTGTCAAAGGGCAGAGCAACGCCGCTCAGCGGCATGAAGCTCTGCGGCAGAAATCTGTTGACGGTTTCAAACGGTAAAATTGCTTTCCGCGCGTGACCGCTTATTACGGTGAAGGAGATACTATGGCGAAAAAGACAGATGCATTTTTTTACAATGCTCGGTATTATTTGTTTCCGGAAGGATGCTCGGATGTTGCGGAACTTTTGGAAAAATACGGAAACGGGGAAGCTTTTTATACCAAGGAATTGGTTGAAAAGAAGTGTATGGCACCTTATTTCGTAACCGATTATATTAAAGATAAAAAGATTAAATTAAGCAAGAAAAAGCATGTGTATACGTGCGAGGTGGAATTGCTTTCCATGCAGGAATATAACGTTCGCCTGCGCAAGCTGGTTTGTGAGCATTGCGTAGGATGTCCCGGATATACACCGATCGATGAGAATGATTCGTCTCTTGAGGGGCATCATGAAGAATTGACTTTGGATGATGTTTGCTTTTTCAGACAAACGCAAGAAAATTGGACGGCTGACCATCTTCAGATTGATGTGTGGATGAACGAGTGCGTAAGGGCGTTTGGAAAGCTTGATTTGGAGAAACTGATCGATGACGGTAAAATAGAAGATGCTACAAGTGCGTTTTTTGGAATGTTGGCGGAAACTGTTTTTGAAGACATTCCCCCGATGTATCTCGGGAAACGCGAGGATGGAAAATATTTTGTATATTGTACTTGTTTCTTTGAAGAATATGACCGTTTGATGGTTGAAGCCCTTTTTAAGAGGCTTGAGAAAGAGTACAAGAAAAACTGGGTGTTTTTGAGTTATTTGCCGAAAGGATTTTACGCTGAGGAGGCACGGAAACCATTGGGGATCACCTTTGAGGTGTCGGAAGATATTGTCAATTACATTCAGCTTTCGGTCTATACCGAACCCGAGGCTTTTACGCAAGGGTACTTATGGATTTGCGGTTTTTACGGAGAAGCAGAGCTGCAAACGGTGTGCAGCTGTGTAAATCTGCAAAGTGAAAATATTCCCTCTGAGTTGCAACCGCTCG
>JAFTXB010000197.1 GCA_017461825.1 Clostridia bacterium | reverse complement strand
GTGCAGGTTGCATCCTTGAAAACGTGGGTGTGGGTGGCGTCCTCGGGCTTGGTGGTTCCTCGGGCTTAACGGTTGTACCGCCGGGGATCTTGGTAGTTCCATCGGGCTCTGTGGTGGTGCCGTCGGGCAGAGTGGTTGTGCTGTTGGGGGCTGTTGTTGTGGTTTCGCTGCCGTTTTCTTCGGATCCGCAGGATGCGAAAGCGAAGAGCACGACGGTGATTGCCAGCATCAGCAGCAACAGTGTCTTGATGTTTTTCATTTGTCTGTTTCCTTTCTGATTTTTCTCAATAGACCTGTCTATTATACCATTTTATATATGGAAGGTAAACAAACAAAGTTCACAAAAACCCCTTTTTTAATGTGAAAATTGTACAAATTCGTGCAAAAAGTTGATATTTGGATGTTTATGGTAAAAAGAAGAAAAAAATGGAAGAGGCGATATGTGATGGTGGGAGTTTATTTTGATCCAAGCAATGAAAATGAGATGCCGCGGGGGCATCTCATTTTCATTGGTCGAAGTGACAGGACTCGAACCTGCAGCATCTTGCTCCTAAACAAATCTGCACCGATTTTTTCCTTGATTTACAAGGCTTTTCGGGGCTTTTGAGTCCAAAAACGATGCTTTCGGGTGCTCTTACAAGCACTGTTTCCACGTAGTCCTAAGCTGTAGATGGTAAAAACTGTGGTCAACAACAAACCATCTGCAAATCATCGCCGCGGAAATCTCTGCCGTCACTCCTGCGAGATATACTTATTAACGAAAACATTGTACCATAAATCCACGAAAATGTCAAGGATACATATCCGTGAATTTTGTAACGCCGAGCAGCTTCTCTCAACACGCAAAAATTGCATCGCTGTAACCAAAGAAAACGCCCAACGAAAAAAGCTGAAACCGAAGGAGGTCTGTCCCAAAATGTAGGACAGACCTCTTATCTGTGTTCTGAAAAAAGTTTACAAATTAAAAACGAGTCAATGTTTTGAAACTTGTTGACATTTCAACAAGTTTGCAGTATAATATTATGGTGCTTGTTGAAACTTCAACAAGTCGAAAGGAGTCGGAAATGAAAGAACGTTTTGAAAAATTTACGGTTTTGATCAATAAAATCAGTCGAAATATCAGAAAGATCAAGAATCAGGAAATGGCAGAATACGGTCTTCGCGCAACGCACGTATCTTGCCTGTATTATCTGTATGCGGATGAGTCGTTAACAGCCACAGAGCTGTGTGAGCGCTGCGAGGAAGATAAGGCGACAATTTCCCGCGCCATTGATTATCTTGAGGAAAACGGATTTTGTTTTTGCGAATCCAAAGCAGCCAAACGGTATAACAGCCCTATCATGCTTACGGAAAAAGGAAGCAAAGTCGGTAAAGAGATCTGTGGCAAGATCAACAGTGTTCTTGATGAGGTTGGCGTAGGCTTGACCGATGAGGAAAGAGTTGAGTTTTACCGATGCCTTACGATCATTTGTGACGATCTTGAAAAAGTCACAAACAGTAATTGTTAAAAGCTTTATAAAATAGCGAGGTCATTATGTTTATACTCAAAAAAATCGGATGCCGCATTTTTCAAATCGCATTCCGCGCGGCGCTTCCGATCCTCCCTTACAGAGAGCCGAAGATCGTGCCATCCTGCGATGCTCTTGGTGCGGTTTTCTCAGAAAAGAAAACTTCATCGGTGCTGATCGTAACCGATGCGGGCATCGTCAAAAACGGACTTGTTGCTCCCGTAGAGGATGTATTAAAGAAAAACAAGGTCCAATATGCGATCTACGATAAAACACAGCCAAACCCGACGGTTGACAACGTGGAAGAAGCGTTGAAGATCTATAATAAGAACAGCTGTGATACATTGATTGCCATTGGCGGCGGTTCTGCCATGGATTGTGCCAAAGCGGTTGGTGCGAGAGTGGTGTATCCTAAAAAGGCGGTTGGTAAGATGGGCGGTATTCTGCGTGTTCTCCGCAAACTTCCTACGTTGATCGCCATTCCAACGACTGCCGGAACAGGAAGTGAAACCACGCTGGCGGCGGTGATTACAGACAGTAAAACGCATCATAAATATGCTTTGATGAGTTTTCCTTTAATTCCGCATTATGCGGTGCTGGATGCCAAGCTGACCTATTCGTTGCCTCCTCACCTGACGTCTACTACGGGCATGGATGCTCTGACTCACGCAGTAGAAGCATATATCGGGCGCTCAACTTCAAAGGAAACAAGAAGGCTCGCTCTTGAGGCAACAAAGCTTGTTTTTGAAAACGTTGAGGAGGCGTATGTAAATGGCAATGACCACAAGGCAAGAGAAAATATGCTCCATGCTGCATACAAAGCAGGTGTGGCTTTCTCCAAGTCCTACGTTGGATATATTCACGCCGTGGCGCACTCTCTCGGCGGTCAATACGGAACGCCCCATGGACTTGCAAATGCAGTAATAATGCCTTACGTATTGGAGTCTTACGGCAAGTGTGCATATAAAAAACTCCACCGTCTCGGTATTGCCGCAGGCGTATGCAACGAAAACGATACATATGAGGCCGGGGCAAAGAAATTCATTGCGGCGATCAAGGAATTGAACGCAAAAATGAATATCCCGAATAAAATTACGGGAATCAAGCAGGAAGATATTCCCGAAATGGCAAGACACGCCGAGAAAGAGGCAAATCCTCTCTATCCCGTGCCGAAGCTGATGGCAAGAAAAGAGCTTGAGGGATTTTATTACCAAATTGCAGATTGGAGTGAAAAGAAATGACAAGCGAAGAAATACAGAGCTTACTTGAAAAACAGCGGGCGTATTACAGAAGCGGAGCGACGATTCCCGCAAAGTTCCGTGTGGATCAGCTGAAAAAACTCTATGCTTCGGTAAAAAAATACCAAAATGAGATCAATGATGCGCTGAAAAGCGATCTCGGCAAGAGTTATTACGAGGGCTTTATGTGTGAGTCCGGACTTGTGCTGACCGAGATCTCCTATATGATCAAGCACACGAAGAAATTTGCAAAAAGAAAAACTGTTGCAACACCTCTTGCACAGTTCCATTCTCATAGCTACAAGCAGCCCG
>JAFTXB010000196.1 GCA_017461825.1 Clostridia bacterium | reverse complement strand
CCCAGAACCTCCGTCAGGCAGTTCATGGAGTTTGCGGTGTACATACCGGAGCAGGAGCCGCAGGTGGGGCAGGTGTTCTCTTCGCACAGAGTCAGCTCCGCCTCGTCGATCTTACCGGCGGAGTAAGCGCCGACAGCTTCGAACATGGAGGAAAGGCTGGTCTTTTTGCCATGGACATGGCCTGCCAGCATGGGGCCGCCGCTGACAAAGATGGTGGGGATATTGACACGGGCTGCAGCCATCAGCAGGCCCGGCACGTTCTTGTCGCAGTTGGGAACCATGACCACGCCGTCGAAGCCGTGGGCCCGGAGCATGGATTCGGTGGAGTCGGCGATCAGGTCGCGGGTGACGAGAGAGTACTTCATGCCCTCATGGCCCATGGCGATGCCGTCGCAGACGGCAATGGCGGGGAATACGATGGGGGTGCCGCCGGCCATGGCGACGCCCAGCTTGACAGCATCCACGATTTTGTCGATGTTCCTGTGGCCGGGGACGATCTCGTTATAGGAGCTGACGACAGCGATCAGGGGACGCTGCTGCTCCTCCCGGGTCAGACCCAGAGCGTGGTACAGGGAGCGGTGGGGCGCATTTTGGGCGCCGTTAACGATGGTGTCTTTAATCATAACAGCATTCCTGCTTTCTGTAATAAATAGAATAAACGAAACCCGTAGGGGACGGCCTCCCGGACGTCCCGGCAGTAGAATGCTGCGTTTCGCACAGACTGATGCGAATTCGTACAAGGTACTGCGCGGGCCGTCGAGGACGCCGGCCCCTACGGGTGATTAATATGCGGATTAGTTGTTGATCAGCTTGTCCTCGTCGTTCCAGCTGTACAGCTCGCGGATCTCCTTGCCCACGACCTCAGCGGGATGCTCAGCGGCCAGCTTGCGCATGGCGTTGAAGTGAACCTGAGAACCTGCGTCGGACATATCCAGCAGGAAGTCCTTTGCAAAGGTGCCGTCCTGAATGTCGGACAGAATCTTCTTCATGGCCTTCTTGGTCTCGGCGGTGATGATCTTGGGGCCGGTGATGTAGTCGCCGTACTCAGCGGTGTTGGAGACGGAGTAGCGCATGCCGGCAAAGCCACTCTGGTAGATCAGGTCGACGATCAGCTTCATCTCGTGGATGCACTCAAAGTATGCGTTTCTGGGGTCGTAGCCTGCCTCAACCAGCGTTTCAAAGCCTGCCTGCATCAAAGCACATACACCGCCGCAAAGCACTGCCTGCTCACCGAAGAGGTCGGTCTCGGTCTCGGTGCGGAAGGTGGTCTCAAGCACACCTGCGCGCGCGCCGCCAATGCCGAGCGCGTATGCCAGACCGATCTCAAGCGCGTCGCCCGTAGCGTCCTGCTCGATGGCGATGAGACAAGGAACACCCTTGCCTGCCTGATACTCGGAGCGAACGGTGTGACCGGGGCCCTTGGGCGCGATCATGATGACGTTCACGTTCTTGGGAGGCTTGATGCAGCCGAAGTGAATGTTGAAGCCGTGTGCAAAGGCAAGAGTCTTGCCCTCGGTGAGGTTGGGCTCGATGCTCTCCTTGTAAAGCTTTGCCTGCTTTTCGTCGTTGATGAGGATCATAATGAGATCGGCGTTCTTTGCAGCGTCTGCCGCGGTCATAACGGTCAGTCCCGCAGCCTCTGCCTTCGCCCAACTCTTGCTACCTGTGTACAGGCCAACGATCACGTTCACGCCCGAATCTTTGAGGTTGAGCGCGTGTGCGTGACCCTGAGAGCCGTAACCGATAATTGCAACGGTCTTGCCGTTGAGCTTGTTAAGATCGCAATCCTGCTGATAGTAAATGTTTGCCATGATAAAATTCTCCTTTGTTTTGGAAAAATAGATTTTTGATTAGTTAAACAAAGTATTGTTGCCGCGCTCGAGGGCTACGATGCCCGTGCGGCACATCTCGATGATCCCAAACGGCATCATGAGCTTGATGAAAGCGTCGATCTTGGAAGGATCTCCCGTGATCTCAATGGACATAGCGTCGGTGGTGTAATCGATGACCTTGGCACGGTAAACGTCGACCGCCGCCAAAACGTCGCTTCTTGTCTGCGCCGTGTTTTTGACCTTGATAAGCATGAGTCCGCGCTTGATGCAGTCATCGTCAAGCACCTCAACTTTTTTAACGCTGTAGAGCTTGCGCAGTTGGTTGATCAGTTGCTCTCTGGCGTATCGGTCACCGCTGAGCGTGATGGTGATGCGCGAATATGCGGGAGACTCAGTCTCGCCCACTGTCAAGGCGTCAATATTAAAGCCTCTGCGCGTAAACATTCCGGTAACGCGCGTCAGTACTCCCGCCTGGTTGTCAACGTAAACGGCAATGACGAATTGCTTTTTCTGTTCCATTCTCGCGTCCTCACTTTCTGACGATGATATCGTCGATCGAGCCGCCGGGGGGCAGCATGGGAAGCACGAAGGCATCGCTGTCGATGAGCGTATCGATCACCACGGGACAGCGGTCGGCAATCGCCTTTACAAACGCCTCCTCAAATTCCTCGGGAGTAGCCGCGCGGTAGCCCCTTGCTCCAAACGCCTCGGCAAGCTTTACGAAATCGGTCTGCCTGCCAAGCACGGTATTGGAATACCTCTTTCCGAAAAAGAGCGTTTGCCACTGACGCACCATACCAAGCACGCCGTTATTCATCAGAACGATGATGACGGGAATGTTATAGCTGACGGCTGTTGCCAACTCATTGAGGTTCATGCCAAAACTGCCGTCACCCGTAATCAGGACGGTGCAGTCGCCCGTTGCAACCTGCGCGCCGATCGCGGCACCGAGACCAAATCCCCTGGTTCCAAGTCCTCCGCTGGAAACGAAGCGACGGGGGCGGTCAAAGCTGACATACTGTGCTGTCCACATTTGGTGCTGTCCGACATCGGTTGCAATGACAGTACCCGCAGGCTTTCTCGCATTGATAATATCAAAGATCTGCTTCGGTGTGAGGGGCGCGTTTGCCTCCTGCTCCGCCTCAGCAATGTAGCGGTTTTCGTCAACTCTCAATTGTTCGACAGTCTTTTTCCATTCGGGATGCGATTTTTGCGCAACGCCCTTTGCAATACGGGCAAAAGAGTCCGCTACGTCGCCAACGATACCAACGTCCACCTGTACGTTTTTATTGATCTCGGCAAAATCGGGGTCGAGCTGAACGATCTTGGTTCCCGTCGCAAATTTTTTAACGTTACCCGTAGCTCTGTCCGAAAAGCGCACACCGATCGCAAAAATGAGATCTGCCTCCTTTTGCGCCATGGACGATGCGTAATGACCGTGCATACCCTGCATTCCAAGGAATCGGTCGCAATCGTTGTTGACCGCCGAAAGCCCCATAAATGTGCATCCGATATAGCCGTCCAGCCGCTCTGCCAATGCCTCTATCTCCTTGCCAAGCCCCAGTCCCGCGGCACCGCCGCCGATGTAAATATAAGGACGCTCGGCTTCGTTCAGCAATCGGATTGCCTCGTCGATCTCCTCCTGCCGTGCCAGGTCAAGCGGAATTTTTTCCACAACGGGCTGCGGCTCGTACTCATAGGTTGCGATCTGCACGTCCTTTGGAATATCGATCAGAACGGGCCCGGGTCTGCCCGACTTTGCGATGCGGAACGCCTCGCGCACGGTGTCGGCAAGATCCTCGACACGGCTGACGAAAAAGTTATGCTTGGTAATGGGAAGTGTCACACCCGTGATGTCGATCTCCTGGAAGCTGTCCTTTCCGATAAGGGAATTGGGCACGTTGCCCGTGATGGCGACCATGGGGATCGAATCGAGCATAGCGGTGGCGATTCCCGTGACGAGATTGGTAGCACCGGGACCCGAGGTGGCGATGACAACGCCCACCTTTCCCGTGGCTCTTGAATATCCGTCCGCGGCGTGGGATGCGCCCTGCTCGTGCGCGGTGAGAATATGGTTGATATTCTCGCTTTCCTTATACAATGCGTCATAAAGATTCAGCACTTGACCGCCGGGGTAACCGAACACATCGGTCGTTCCCTGCTCGATCAAGGTCTTGATGACGATCTCTGCTCCTGTAAGTTTCATACTGTTTCTATCCTTTTTCTATCGGGATTCTGATTGGTCGGCTTCAAGCAGCTTGTTGACGGCACTGATGAGTGCTCGCACCGAAGCCATCACGATGTCGCTGTCGACACCCGCGCCCCAATACACGCGGTTGTTGTGCACGATGCTGACGTATGACGCCGCATGGGAGCTGGATTTTTCCTCCAGCGCGTGCTGTGTGTAGGTTTCCAGCGCGTAATCCTTGCCGATCAAAGCCTTTACCGCATTGCTGACGGCATCAAGACTTCCGTTACCCGCGGAGGTCAGCCTCTGCTCGGTGCCGCCGTATGTGACGGTCGCCTTAGCTTCAACACCCGCATCGGTCTCGGTGTAGGAGACCTTGGTAAGGGCAAGGCGGTCGGACAAATTGACAAAATCGCGCATAAAGATATCGTAGACCTCCTGGGGCTTGAGTTCTCTGTGCTCGTGGTCGGAGATGCTCTTGACGTGATAGCCGAACACCTCGCGCATCTTGGGCGGCAGAATATGGTTGTACTGCGTTTCCAGAATGTAGCCGATGCCACCCTTGCCCGACTGGGAGTTGATGCGGATAACGTCCGCCTCGTACACGCGCCCAACGTCGGCGGGATCAATGGGCAGGTACGGCACGTTCCACACACCGCCCTTTTCCTCTCTCCATTTCATGCCCTTTGCGATCGCGTCCTGATGCGAGCCGCTGAAAGCCGCAAACACCAGCTTGCCGCTGTAGGGCTGTCTCTCGTAAACGTGCATACCCGTAACCCGCTCGTAGGTCTCGGTGATGGCGGGCAGATCCGAAAAATCAAGCCCCGGATCAATTCCCTGTGAATACATATTCAATGCCAGTGTGATAATATCAACATTGCCCGTTCTCTCACCGTTGCCGAACAGCGTGCCCTCAATGCGGTCGCCGCCTGCCAAAAGCCCCATTTCGCTGTCTGCCACAGCACAGCCGCGGTCGTTGTGGGGATGGAGAGAAATGACGAGATTTTCGCGGTTCTTGAGATTCTTACACATATATTCGACCTGCGCGGCATATACGTGAGGCATGGAATGCGACACGGTGACGGGCAGATTGATGATGACCTTATCCTCGGGGGTGGGATTCCAGATCGAAATGACCTCGTTGCAGATTTCTACAGCAAACTCGGGCTCGGTTCCCGTAAAGCTCTCGGGAGAATATTCAAAGCGGATATTCCCCTCCGCCCCTTTGCGATACGCCTTGCAAAGCTCGGCCCCAAAGGTTGCGATCTTTACGATCTCTTCCTTGCTTTTTTTAAACACCTGCTCGCGCTGTGCCACCGAGGTGGAATTGTACAGATGCACAATGGCGTTCTTTGCTCCCTTGAGTGCCTCAAAGGTCTTTTGGATGATATGCTCGCGCGACTGGGTGAGCACCTGAATGGTAACATCGTCGGGAATGAGATTCCGCTCAATCAGCGCGCGACAAAACAGATATTCGGTTTCGGACGCTGCGGGAAAGCCCACCTCGATCTCCTTAAAGCCCAGCTTGCACAGGTGCGTAAAGAAGGTCAGCTTTTCTTCAAGGCTCATGGGGATCACCAGCGCTTGATTTCCGTCACGCAGGTCAACGCTGCACCAGACGGGTGCTTTTTCGATGTGATCCTTTTTGATCCAGTCCATACAGTTGCCGGTCGGCATAAAATACTGCCTTGCGTACTTGTTGCAATTTCTCATTTCGTTTTTTCCTTTCGGTCGCGTAAGAGCATGAAAAACAAAAAGCCTCCTTTACGCAACGGTATCATAACGTTTGCATAAAAGAGACGAAGGATCCTACACTCCGCGGTACCACTCTGCTTGGCTTATTTGCCCACTCTTTGCCGCATCCAACAATGCGACGTCTCGATAACGGGAGTTCCGTCCAATTCTACTCGGCATACACCTTTTGATTGGAAGCTCAAGGATGAGTTATATTCGCCCCCACATACCGCCTCGCACCAAACGGCGGCTCTCTGAAAAGCAGACTCGAATTTGTTTCCTGTCACAGCTTTTGTAATTTTCTATTATTATAATACAAAAATCGTTTTTCGTCAAGAATTTTTTCTTTATTTTTTTGTTTTTCTGTGATAATGACAAAATCGCAAGTTATCTCGCCTCAAATTTGTCAAAACTTATAAAAAGAGTCTCAATAGCCTGATAGAAATGATAATTCAATTATAATTTTTAAAAAAAATTGTGAATTATATTGACAATCATTTGATTGTGTGGTATAATTATAATATCCGTTTGGCAAAAAATAAAAATACAAGGAGGATTTGACAAAGTGATACATCATCACGAGTCTCCGGAGATCACTCTCCAAAAGCTGAACACCAATGCCGAGACCGGTCTGACTTCCGCCGAAGTGAAAGCGAGACAAGAACAGTACGGTCCCAACCGACTCAAGGAAAAGAAAAAGAAGACGAACCTGCAACGCTTTTTTGAGCAGTTTAAGGAAGTCATGATCCTGATCCTGATCGCCGCCGCCGCGGTTTCGTTCGTCGTTGTATGCGTCGAGCAAAACTGGGGCGAGTTGTTTGAGCCTATGCTCATTCTGCTCATCGTCATTCTTAACGCCGTAATGGGCGTGGTACAGGAAAGCAAAGCAGAGCATGCGATGGAAGCCCTGCAAAGCCTTTCGGCTCCCCACACGCGTGTGATCCGTGACGGACAGGAACAGATCATAGAAGCATCCCTGCTGGTTCCCGGTGACATCATCAAGCTTGAGGCAGGCGACAGCGTGCCCGCCGACGCTCGACTGATCCGCTCGGTGAGCCTAAAAAGCGAGGAATCCGCTTTGACCGGTGAATCGGTACCCAGCGAAAAGGACGCAACCGCAACAGTTGCCGAGGATGCCCCCTTGGGTGACCGCTCCACGATGGTCTTTTCGGGTTGCTCTATCACCTACGGTACCGCCCTTGCCGTTGTTACGGGCACGGGTATGGACACCGAAATGGGTAAGATCGCAAACCTGCTCGAATCCGCTGACGAGGGCAAAACACCTCTTCAGGATAAGCTTGCAAAGCTGGGTAAATATCTCGGCGTATTGGCGCTTGCCGCCTGTGCGATCATTTTCGTAATCGGTCTGATCAACGAAATCCCGCCCCTTGAGATCTTCATGACCGCCGTTTCTCTGGCTGTCTCCGCGATCCCCGAGGGACTTCCCGCAATCGTTACCATCGTTCTTTCCATCGGCGTACAACGCATGGTCAGCAAAAATGCGATCATCCGCCGTCTGCCCGCTGTTGAAACGCTGGGCAGTGCATCTGTTATCTGCTCGGATAAGACCGGT
>JAFTXB010000195.1 GCA_017461825.1 Clostridia bacterium | reverse complement strand
GACGAGGCAGGCGGACTATATTCTCGCCCATGTAGGGCCCGACGGCATGGATATTCGCACCACCTCGGCACATTGGGAAGGCTTGAATTCCTGCTCGATCTTGGAGCCCATGGTAAGGCTCTACCGCTTGACGGGCGAAAAACGCTATTTTGACTTTGCGGAGTACATCGTTTCCACGGGCTTTGCTCTGTCTGAAAATCTGATCGAGCTTGCCTATGAGGATGCCAAGGCGCCGCATGAGTACCCCGTTGTCAAGGCGTACGAGATGATGTCCTGCTTTGAGGGGCTTTTGCAGTATTACTGCGTGACGGGCATTGAAAAATATAAGGATGCGGTGCTCCGCTTTGGGCAGAGGATCCTTGACGGCGAATTGAGCGTGATCGGCTGTTGCGGCTGTACGCACGAGCTGTTTGACCATACCGCCGTGAGACAAACGCAAACCGATTGGAAGGGTGTGGTGCAGGAGCATTGCGTAACGGTGACGTGGATGAAGCTTGCCGAGGCATTGCTGGAGCTTTCGGGCGACGTGCGCTATGCCGATTCGATCGAAAACTCCTTCTACAATGCTTATCTGGGTGCGTTTAACACCCAGCGCGTTCCCGTGCGCGACAAAAAGCGCAACGAGCTGCCGCAGATCCTCCCCTTTGACAGCTACAGCCCGCTGACCGCCGACAGACGCGGACGGAAGATCGGCGGCTACGGCGTTTTCCCGGACGGGACCTTTTATGGCTGCTGTGCCTGCATCGGTGCCGCGGGAGCGGGTGTGATCCCGCAGATGGCGCTTATGCGGCGCGACGGTGGAATCGTGATCAACTACTACGAGGCGGGCGAGATGCAGACGCTGACGCCAGATGGCAATGCTTTGCGTCTCTCAGTCGATACCAAATATCCCTACGAGGGGGTGATCGGCATGACCGTCAGCCTGCCAAAGCGCGAGCGGTTTGCGATCGAACTTCGCATTCCCGCATGGTGTGATGAGGGGGCGGCTTTGTCGGTCAACGGAACGCCCTGTGCCGCCACGGTGGGGTATACCGAGCTGCTGCGTGACTGGCAGGACGGCGATTACATCGAGCTGATACTCCCGATGGAGGTTCGGCAGATCCTGCCGCCCGAGGGGGCTGTCAACGAGGAGATCTTTGCCGCTTATCGGAGGGGTCCTATCGTGCTTGCCGCCGACCTGCGCGTGACCGATCCCGAGGCGGTGCTTGCCGTGCGCTGTGATGAAAACGGGCGGGTAGCGGCACACCGCGCGGACTGCCCCGAGATCCCCGAGCATAAGATCTGCTTTGCGGTTGAGACCGAGGGGGGAGACGAGGCGCGCCTCATCGACTACGCATCGGCAGGAAAGACGTGGAACGACTCCGCCCGCATCGCGGCGTGGATCCGCAGGAAATAACGAAAAAAGAGAAAGAGACTGCAACATTGCTTCAATGTTACAATCTCTTTCTCTTTATAATACAATATAATTATCACCCTTCCCGTTTGGGGAGCAGCTCGGTCAAGCGGCGGGCGACCTCTTCACCCAAGCGCTCGCAGGCTTCGGGAACAAAATGGCAGTGATCCTTAAAGCAATCGCTGTCCCACGCGCGGGTAAAGGCGTTGAGATCGTTGACGGCGATCCCATGCTCCTTGGCAATGCGTACCGCAATGGCGTTGTAGCGATCGATCGTTTCGTTATCGCGCGGGTTGCGGTTTTTGGCAAGCTCCTCGTTGGGGTTGACGGGCGTTGTGGTGGCAAAAACGATGCGCGCGTTTGGGAAATAAATGCGAAGCGAGCGCAGGATCATGCCAATGTTTCTTTCGTATTCAGAAGGGCTGGTCAAGGGCTCCTCGGAGCGGTCCCAGTGCGCCGTATCCCAGTGTCCGCAATTAAATTGCACCAGATCAACGGCTGCCGGGTCGCTCAAAGCACCCGCCCATTGCTTCATGCTGCAAATGGCAAATTGGCTGCTACGGCAGTTGTCGTCGGGGAAAAAGACCTCGGCGGTGTCTGCCATGATCCGTTTTACGGTCTTGCAGTAGCCGATGCGGATCGAATCTCCGATCAGAAAGATGTTGGGCTTTGTCGTGCTGCATTGATACTGTACGGAGGTTTCTCCGCTTTCCAAATGGCTCATAAATAGATCCTCCTGTTTTGTAGTCATTTTTATTCTTCCATCAGTTTTTTCAACCACTCTTCAAAATCGTTTGATTTGGGCTTTGGCTTTTCTTCGCTTTTATACCACGAGATCACACCGTCGTCAAAATCCATCCCCGCAAGCGAGCGAGCGTTGCGCTCGGGATCGGAAAGGTTTAGTTCGGTGACGTTTGCCGAAAAATAGCGGCTGTCAAAATACCAATTTTTGGGCGATTCAAAGGTCACGCGTCGGAGACCGTGGCAGTTGCGAAACGCCAATGCACCGATATAACGCACACTTTTTGGAATGGTTACTTCGGTCAAATCATAGCAATGCTCAAAGGTGTCCTCCTCAATGGAAGTGATTCCCTCGCCAAGCGGCAGCTGTTTTAATTTTTTGCAAAAGCTAAAGGCAGCCTCGCCGATCGAGCGCGCGGGAGAGGCTTTTTCCAAACTGTCGCAACGTGAAAAGGCATAGCCCTCGACGGTGGTTCTTTTGGGATAGACTGCACACTTGAGCGATGTGCAGTTATAAAACGCGCTCCAGCCGATCTCGCAGGAAAGACTTTCGGGCAGGACGATCTCACGCAGAGAAACGCAATCCTGAAATGCGCGCTCGCCAACCCTTTCAAAGGTTGCCCGATCCATCCACTGCTGCTCGTCTGCTTCTTCAAAGGTTACGCACGCAAGCTGTGAACAACCGTCAAAGGCGTGATCCGCAATCTCAACAACGGGCATCCCCTCAACGCGGTTGGGGATCACAACCTCAGTGATATCCTTTTCGCAGGACACGACCGCTAAAGTGGGTAATGGCTCGTCACGCATAACGGAGCTGTAGGTTAGTGTCAGGTTTTTGTATTTGTAAGTGTCCATTGGAGACTCCTTTTAACAAAACCAAAATCGCAGGAAATCTTTCATAATGAAAGCCCCCTTTTCTGCATTCATTATAGCACATTTTTGCAGAGATGTAAAGAAAAATTTTTATTTAAAGTAAGATATTCATCTTGCAGCGAAGATACCCACGGGCGAGTTTTTTCACGGCTTTCGGCACACGAATGCGAATCTCATTCGTGCTTGATTATGATCCTTTTCGAGTAGCCAACGCAGCATTGCGGGTAAAGATTGCGCCGACGGAAACATTGACTTTCGTTGTCGGCTTTATTTTTACCGTGTGCTCCCCGGGTGTCAACCCTTCCGCAAATATTGTGGGATTATGGGAACCGCTTTTAACGGTTTTGTACTCTCCGCCGTCAACGGAAACCAACCAAGAGACATTGCTTTGAAAGATATATGCGGATATCTCTGTACCGTGAAATCGAATTACAAGCATATCGCTATCATCCCCAAATTGAAACCGTCCGCATTTTTCGCTTATCGCTGCATTGCTGAAAATGCTTTCATTTGTCCATGTAACACCCGCTCCGCCAAGAGCGTTCGACTTGGCAAGCAGATCTTGTGAAGGAATGATATAGGTGCGATCACCGTCGAAGAGATCATCACTTATGATGGGGGACATCACAAATTGCTCTTGAGGCTTCAAGAAATCTGTACAGAATAAGCTGTTATACATAAATTCACGGATGATTTGATAGTATATTTTATATCCCGCATCGTTGAGATGTACGATATCAATGGCGTAATTTGACCAATTCGCGGTTGAATAGTCTACCACAGCCGCGAGATAACGTCCGGCGTGAATTGTCGGAATGTTATACGCTTTTGCAATATCTTCGTGCGCTTGCGCCTGTATATGAAGCTTGCCCTCTTGGTTTGTTTCAAGACACCTCTGATCTGTTACAAGAACCGTAACAATATCTGTTTCCGACAGTGCGGTTTTGACCTCTCGAATGATCGTTTCAAATTGGGAAGCTGCTTTCTCGTAGGTGGATTTGTAGTAGCGATCATTTATTGAATATTCGACAAACAGCAAGTCAGGCTTTGCCGGTATAATATCCATTTGAACTCTGTTCGCTCCCAAATAAGTACCCGATTCACCAAGTGCACGATTGATATTATTTACCCGAGCATTTGGAAACTCCGCAGAAAGCCATTTCCCAATTAAAGCGCGCCAAGAATATTCGTTTGAATCGCTTGAACCATAGCCCGCTGTTACCGAACCACCAAAATATACGACAGTAAGTTCTCTGTCTTGGGTAAGCTTTTGAAACGTGTGATACAGCGAAGCACGGTAATTGATGTAATTCATAAAACGGTTTTCCTCCGCATGTGGATTCAAATTTATAGGACAGATATGCGAAAAAACTGAAAAGTATTTGCTGTGTTTATTATAGCATATTTTTCAAGAAATGTAAAGTATCTATGCAGGGGCGCATTGGTCGTTCGTTGTCGGCACTAGGGTACTCGCCTTTGGCGAGGATTCGCACGCTCTGCGCATGCCTTACGAGCTTTGAAGCGACGAGTGCCTCGGCAAACACAAAAAGGACATCCGAAGGTGTCCTTTGCGTTTGGTGACCGAAATAGATGACATTGTTTACTATGCGTTCAATGATGTAATGATTTGATTTTTTATCAAAATTTCAACAAAATTTTCTGACAACTCAAAATAGACAAAATCCATAGAGTAGGCATACCAAATTTCCTCATTCTCAAAAACACCAAACCGTATATCGAGCGACGGATGTGTAGAAGATGACAAAATAACAAACTCACTTGATGTATAAGCGCCATCGGTTGATGGAATATCAGAAAGTGCAATCAAATTCTCGGAAAAGCAGATGTAGTCCTCTGTTCCTTCAATTTTAAACGTATCTGTTTTATAGTCATAATCTTGTCTGAAGTATGTATAGCTTAACCTTGTGTTGTATAATATGCTTGGTGAATCTTTCGAGTCGCCATAGAAAGTATCAATATAGAAAAATCTTGGACCTGACCACCCAATGTATTCATAGCCTCGATCTTCTTGAACGGTTGTCTCACCATCCTGAATAAAGATCATAGGAGCTAAATAATACGTGTTTCCTTGATATTTGGCTGTGTTTTCATCAACGTACTCAACAACGTTATGAGTTTTCTCATCCAAAAGAATCCTGTCCCATACCCCAAGGGTTACTTCGTTTAAAAAACTGTTGGTTGCCTCTTTTGAACAAGACGACAATGATAGTATTAAAATCAAAACGATTAACACAGTAGCTATTATTTTGTTGAACGATTTCATTATTGCAGCACCGCCTTTCATTATCATTTTCGTGCTTTGAGCGTAACTCTTTTGTCAGCTTTAAAACTTCTACGGATAATTCCATAGACAGATCCCCAAGCTTATCCTCTTTCATAACCACACCACCTTTTTTAAACTAATTATATCATACTTTCGCTTAAAAATCAACTATCAATTAGCGTACTGAACGAACGGCTACAGCTCCGTTTGCGCGAAGCGCAACATCATTGATGCGAAGCATCACATCATTTGCAACTTGTTGCAACATCATTTGAGGCAAAGCCTCAACCTCGTTCATTTGTGCCGAAAATGAATAATGATGTTCTCGCTTCGCTCGAAATGATGTTGACCTTCGGTCAAATGATGTT
>JAFTXB010000194.1 GCA_017461825.1 Clostridia bacterium | reverse complement strand
ATTTCAATAGTGGTAGGGCAATTACCGCAAGTGACGGATTTTTCGACGAGCCTATAGGCTCAGCGTGTGAAATGCCCCAAGGGGGCTATCGCAAGCCACCAGCACGGCTGGTGGTCATGACTTACGCAAAGATAAAAACGATTGACACCAAATTGTTTCATAGTGTGTCATCCTAAACCATGCCTTTAGGCGTCATCCTGAGCGGAGGGAAACAAGCGAAGCTTGTTGCCCGCAGTCGAAGTTTTGCGTAGGCGAGCAAGCCGCAAAGCGGCGCGAGCGGAGCAAAACCGAGGAACGCCGCAATGCGGCGCGACGAAGGGATCTACGAACGCTTATCGCAAGCTTTTTCCCTATTCCGAGTAACATCCTGTGAGAATGAAAGAGAAAGTAACATTCATAGGGAAAAACGTACCAATGAACAAGATCCCGTCATTGCTACGCAATGCCGCCCTCCCTAAGGTCGGGTTCGACTACGCAAACACCGCACTGTGGTGTTTGCTCCGCTCAGGATGACAGGGGTGACTTTACATTAAGTGCAAATTTTTGTAACTGATTGTTCGATCGTTTCAATCACACCATTTTTATGTACCTGAAATGTAAAATCTGCCTTATACTCGCAGCCTACTTCACAATAAAATGGAACTTCTAAATAGCAAGTAAATCTATAAACTGTTTTGCTAAGTTCAGTAACGTAAACCCAGTCATTGCCGTCACGTACATAAACAATACAATAACCGTCAATTTGGTTAACGCCGGATTTTCCGGTTACTCTCATCAAGGCAGCTCCGGTAGTTTCTCCGAACACCATATTAATCGAAGTTAAACTTGTATTATCCCACAAAGGCATAACAGTTTCCGGTGCAGCAGCAAAAGAGTTAACGGTCAGGCAAGAAAACAGCATTACGACCAAAACGACCATTGAAATAACCTTTTTCATGATTTTATTCCTCCTTTCTTTAAAACTTCACTATATATAACTAAAAAAATTGAATTTTGTGACGCTGTTTTTGCAAAAAAATTTCATTTCTACTTTTTGCACAAAAACAGCGTTCTTTTTTTGTTTAATAGCAACAACTAAAAAAGAATATTTTAAAAAAAATAAAAAAATTTTGAAAAACCGCATAACAAAAATGAATTTTGATAGTTATAGTAAGTAAATGGTTTAGGGAGAAAATATATGCAAACAGAAAAAAATCACTTTTCATTACCGCCACCTCATTTTACAGAAGAAAAAAGAAAAAATTTTGGCTTTTTTTGATGATTACCGTCGAAATAGCGGTATACCTCGTTTACAAAAAGCGTGAAAATGATAAAATTTTCTTCGATTTTGTGTTTGGAGGCGTTATTAAAATGCGAGAAGAAATGGAAAAATGTTTAAAAGAAGAATTGCGAGAGCTTGCGATCCTTACAAGGGATCGCTTGGGTTTGAAGCAGAAAAATATGGCAGAGGAGCTCGAAATGTGTAATACGTCTTATTCGGATATCGAAACCGGAATTTTTATGTGCGGTACGTTGACGGCTTTTTTGCTGTTGATGAAGCAACCCGACCCAAATGTTTTTTTAATGCACTTGAAAGAGGAATTTCAAAAAATATATGACGAGGCAGGAAAATCAAAATGACATCTATTACTTACGGTTTGACCAAAACCGAATATGAATACAACGGTAAAAAAAGGGTTTCATATGGCATCGCGGTTTATGCCGATGCGCAATGTGAAGATACCGCAATTGTCGTTGATTTCATCTCTGATATCACGCCCGATAAAGCGGTGTTGACAGAGCTTGTTGAGCAATGTAATGCTTTGGAGCTTTCCAAGGAACATTTGCGGGAGATTGTTGAGGACTTTATTACGCGGTGTTGACTTAAATAATACAGTCAACTAAAAAACGATCAAAAGAAAAGCAAAAAACACAAGAAAGGTTAATCCAAACACAAATCAATTCGTTTTTCTCCGGGGTTTTATAATCTCGGAGTTTTTACGTTGCCGTTCTTGGATCAACTGAAATGTTGCACAAATAAAAAACTGCTTTTTTGTATAAAAGATAGAATTAAAAAAAATGGAGCATTTAGCGTCACAAAAATGAAAAAAATTAGTTTTATATAGTGAGTAAAGTACATGAAAGGAGGGCGAGTCCAATGAGATGATTTATGCATGCAAATGCAATTTACCAAAAATCGGAAACCGTTAATAACGCAAAATGAAAAAAGAAAGGAAAAAAACATGAAAAAGCATTTTAAGAAATTTTCAATCAAAGCAGTTGCGACCCTGTTGTCTGTTTTAATGACATTTCTGTCCTTTCCTCTTTCCGTATTTGCTCTGGATGGAAATAGCAATACACCGCCAACGGCTTCAACAGAGACCGAAAAAGATGTTTTTGAACTGATCAATGAGAGAACTGCCACAACAAAACGCTTTCGCTTGAGTGACGGTTCCTATATGGTCGCGCAGTATGATTCAGATATCCATTACATGGACGAAAACGGCGATTGGCAGGATATTGACAATACGCTTTCGGTTGTGGGCAGCAATATCACCACATCGGATGCCAAAATCAAGTTTGCCAAAAAGACAACAGGTAATGAAACTCTCTTTGCGCTTCACGACGGCAACCGTAAGCTGACCTTAAGCCTTAACGGTGCCGCAAAGAGAGTGGCGGGGGAGATTACCAACCATCAAAATACATTTGATGAGGATGCCACACAGCTTGAAAAAATGACAACGCTGGATAAGATATCGGCATCGGTTCTATACCGGGATATTTTACCCGATATCGACCTTGAGTACGTAATAAAGGGAAGTGATGTTAAGGAAAACATCATTGTAAAGGCAAGGAATGATGCATATTCCTATACATTTAGCATGTCGCTGAACAATCTCAATGCAAAACTAAATGAGAAAAAAGAGATCGAAATACGCGACACAAAAACAGGAGTGCTTGCATACATAATCCCCGCCCCCGTGATGTGGGATGCAAACAACGCGTTGTCAAACGACATCTCGGTTTCACTCACTGATCTTGGTAACGGCAATTACACATTGATGATCACCCCTTCGGCAGAATGGATCAACAATGAGTCGAGAGCGTTTCCTGTAACGGTGGATCCAACGATTACTACAACAGCGCAAAACGCAACTTCGAGTGCATTTGTTGCGTCAAACAATACGAGTTCCGGCTCGTCAATGGCGACTATTAGTGTAGGAAAAAGCGCAGACGGAGTAGAGTATATTGGTTTAAACAAGCTCAATACTTTGCCCACTCTTCCTCAAAACGCAGTGGTTACCGACGCAACGTTGCATCTTACGACAAGTGCAACGCAAGGGGCTGCAAATGACTTTGTTGTTGCGTTGTACAAAGTTATGTCGAGTTGGAACAGCGAAACAGTTACCTATTCCGCTGCGCCGGTCATCAATAGCACAATGGGTGACTATTGCAGAATGAAAGAGAATAGTTCCATGTATATTTGGAATATCACATCTTTTGTGAAAGATTGGTATGAAAATTCCGCATCTAACTATGGCGTTGCGCTCAAGGTTCCGCATACTGTTTCGGGAACTTGTTTGGCACATTTCTATACATCTTCGCACTCCTATGAATACGCTCGTCCAACATATCGGATTCATTATCGCGATACCAAGGGAATAGAATCCTATTATGATTACTATCCGTCATCTGCCGACGGCGCAGGCGTAGGATATGTGAATTCTTTTAATGGAAACCTTGTTTTTCTGCACGATTCCTTGTCAACCTCAGATTCGCTGATGCCATATACCTTTGGCTTAGCATATAATGGGGCACTTGCAAATAAAAAATATAATGGTATTAATGCTTGTACACCGGGGTTCAACACCTCAACAGGCAAAGGCTTTAAACTGTATACCGATGAAACCATTATACCAACACGCATCGACGGAGAAGAATGCTATATTTGGGCAGATGCCGACGGTACCGAGCATTATTTTTCGGAACAATCCTACACAAGAAACGGTGTATCGGAATTCTGTTATTGTGATGAAGACGGCTTACAATTGTACCTTGATGTTGAAAATTATGCTCCGGAATATGTTCTCTATGATGATGTCGGAAATATAAAACGATTTAACGGTAATGGTTATTTGATCTATATTGAGGATGTAAACGGAAACCGTCGTGTTTTTGACCGTAGCTTGACAGACGAAACGCTTGAAACGATCTCGTTGGTTCCAAACGGGAGCAGCTCCATTGAACAGCTTTCGTTTGCCTATTCAAATGGTGTTCTGACAAGAGCAAGTAATCTGCAAACAGGACTCACGGCTGATTTTTACTATTCCGATACCTATAACGGCACGGTAAGTCAGAGCGCGACCATGTTCTTGCGCAAGATCGTTTATACGTACAGCTCGTCGGCTACTTATACGGTTACGTTTGAATATGACTCATCCGGTCGTTTGATCTTTGCCAAAGATCTAAAAACCGCTATGGCAATTGAGTATAGCTACGATACTATGGGACGTGTAACACAAATGACGCAGTATGCCAACGCAACCGAAACAAGCACTGCGTCATCAATGACGGCGGGGCAGCGCGCGGGAATCATTTATGCCAACGGTCAAACCAGCTACCGTTCAAGCGGCAAGGATGATATTTACAACAACAGCGACGATATTTACACGATTTATCGCTTTGACCATACCGGAAAGGTTGTCAGTTCGTATACAACTGATGAATCCAATATTTACGGTGCATCCAACTATGCATATGAAGACGATTCTTCGGTCAAAACCAAAAATTCGCTGTCCTCTGTTATGACGATAGGCGGATCAACGGCTAATTATTTGTCAAACCCCGGGTTTAGCGCGGGCAATCTGAATTATTGGACAAAAAATGGCAATGTGACTTACAATGGAGGTCTGTCTTTGAGCTATAACGACGGCGGTGTAGCATATCTTGCGGTTGGCGGATCGAACGCTTCTTCCGCTTACTTGGAGCAAAGTTTTGCAGCGATATTTGGCACTTATACGCTGTCTGCTGAGGTCAACCGTGGGTTTATGAAACCAAATACACACGCGCGCTTGGTAATCTACAATATGAATTATGAGCAGATCGCTGCGAGTGACTATGTAGAAGTTTTTGAGACAGATTTTATTCTAAGTACAATATGGGAGCGCATCAGTGTTACCTTTGAGGTGGATGACCCCGATTGCTTTGATTATGCTTGGTATGCAAGGTTTGAGGTCAGTTCTACGGATAGCTCGCAGAGCCAAACCTCCCATGTGTATGTCGATAATTTCATGCTGGAAAGAGCCAACGGAGCAGGGAAATTCAGCGAGCTTGGAAACGGTGGCTTTGAAATGGGCATAAATGCTTGGACAACAACCAGTGCCGGCTATCTCAGTGATGAACAGTTTGAGGGTGGGTATTCACTTCGCGCCATGGGTCATACCAACCGTCAGGCATATGCAAAAGCAGTCATTTCTCAGGTGTGTGACGGCGAAGAAGATGATGACGGAAATCGCTTTATGTCCTCTCCTCTCAGTTTTGTAATTTCCGGTTGGGGTAAAGCAACTTCGGTCGATACAGAATATCCCGAGAATCTCGGAACCAACACAAACCGCTTGCCAATTTATGCGCTGAAGGTTGTGCTCAATTATTATAATGATAATATCGGGCCCGGCGTGTATTATATTCCGTTTAATGACGATATCACCGATTGGCAATTTGTGTCGGGTGTTGTCACATCACAGGCAAATGTAAACGGGCAGTATCCCTGCGTTGCCGATATTGAGGTGTATTGTTGTTACGATTACAATGCGGGTCTCGCATTTTTCGATGGCATCAGCGTAGTAAAGGATTCCAATTGCGTGACGTCGTATAGCTACAACGAACTTGGCTATCTGTCGGGAACACACACCTCGGACGGCGCCGGAACCGATTACACCTACAGCTCCAATCAGGTGGATGTCACAGGTGTGCAAACCGATACAAACAATTATCAGTCATGGTATGACAACAAGCATCGTGTGACAGCTATGCGAAACTCCAATGGGTCTACCGATTATACGGTCAATTATACTTATGACAGCTACGGCAATGTGGTGGAAACCTTAACAGAAGAGCTCTTTGATTGCATGGATGCCATCCTGACTTCGGCTACCTATTCCACAAACAGCTCCTATTTTGGCGCTCTGCAAACCGAAACCGATGCCACAGGTGGGGTCAGCCGCTATTTCTATGATAGCAAGGGCAGGCTTATGGCGGTCAGCGGTGCGGATGGAAATGGGTTGATCTACAATTATAACGATTATGGGCAGATGAAAGGTGCGTTCTTGGCGGTATATAACAGTTCGACAAACTCTATGAATATACAGTACAGTTTGCCCGCATCGGTGTTGTATCGGTATAATTCCAAGGGGCAGACTGACCGAATTATGAGTGATACTGCCACATATTATTTCTTCTACGATGTATTTGGCAACACAACAAGCATTAACGTAGATGACCGTACACTGGTTTCCTACCAATATGCCGCAAATAACGGCAAAATGACCAAACAGACCTACGGAAACGGGCATTTTATAGAATTTTTGTACGATGGGGTTGACAGAGTGGTAGGGATATGCTATAATGGTAGTACCACCGCAAGGTTTTCGTACATTTATAATGCCAACGGTCAAATCACCAAGCACACCGATCTTTCAAACGGAATCAATTATGCGTATTCGTACGATGCCGACGGAAAGCTCACACAAACCACCGCGAAACGCGCGTCTGATGATAGGGCATTTTATCATACCGTCAATAGGTATGACGAGCTTAACCGTCTCACATATGTGTATCACTATTACGGCGATACCAACGCCGCTCCAATGTCTTATACGCAGTATACCTACGACAGTGAAAACGGCGCGATTAAAAAGGTTTATCACGGTGGGGCAGGCGTGTCAACAAATTATACGTATGATGCGTTTGGTCGTTTGTCTGTCAAAAAGCTCGGCAATTCGTTGGGGACGACGAGCTATGTGACCAATTCGTACTACTACAATTACCATGACACGGCAGAGGACTATGATCTCTATGGCACGTCGTGTCAGATTCAGTTTGTCTCTACGCAGGATGCAAGCGGTTATTCGTCAACCTATTATACTTACGACGCAGTAGGAAATATCACCGAAATTTGTCAAAAGCGCGGATTAACCGAGCTTGTCAAACGGACGTACAAATATGATAAACTCGGTCAGCTGATCCGTGAGGATGTGTATATTGCGGAAAGCGCAAGCTCGTCGTTTACGATGGAATATATCTACGACAATTCGGGAAATATTCTGTACAAGCGCAAATATGCCTACACCACGGCAACGTCTCTTTTGGGATTGAGTTATACGGAAATAGCGTACAGCTATCGAGAAGATTATGACTACGAAACCGATGAGAATATCGAGGCATGGAATGACATACTGGAATCGTACAACGGTATTCCGATTCTGTACGATGAGATCGGAAATCCGATACAGATCATCGAGTATGATGACGGCAGCGACTATGTCAACGGCTACCGTTTGGAGTGGGAAGGCAGGCAGTTGATTGCGTATCATTACGGCGAAGGCTACAGCGGAGATGTGGATGAGTACTACGATACGATCGAATTTAAGTACAACGCCGACGGAATCCGTACGCAAAAGATCATCAACGGCTTAAAGCACGAGTACGTAACAAGCGGATCACAAATCGAAAGAGAAATTATTTATAGCTACAACGGGTTGTATATTGCACAAGATATACGGTATTTCTATGATGCAGAGGGCAAACCGACGGCAATCAGGCATTATATGCTTGATTCCACGGGAGCTGTCACGGGAGATACAGTATATTATCTTGGAACCAACCTGCAAGGTGATGTCATAGCAATTTATGACAGCACGGGGACAAAGATCTATACCTATGAGTACGATGCATGGGGAAATCTGCTCCGTGGGCGACAGCTTGCAACAGGCGGATCGGCAGCGAATTCGGTCAATCCGTTCAGATACCGCGGATATTACTACGACATTGAAACAGGGCTGTACTATCTCCAAAGCCGGTACTATAACCCGCAATGGGGGAGATTCCTTAATGCGGATGGGCAGTTGAACCATACTCTTACTGGTTATAATCTTTTTGCATACTGTGTTAATAATCCAGTAATGTTTCTCGATCCCTGTGGAACTTGTGTACATAATGGAAAGGCTCAAGGATGGGGGGATTGCATTGATTGTTTGGCAGGAATAACAGATCCGGGATATGACCAAATGGAAGAAAACGATTCTCCAAAACAAGATGATTTCGATTGGGAGCAGCACTTTATTAATGATGTAAATAATAGCTCATTAGAATCAGAAAATGATTTTACATATTCGGATGCACAAAACCTTGTAAATATTCCTCTAAATATTCTAACACTTTTTATGGGATCGGTTGCTGACGCATCCTGTGCAGTTCCTGTTTCAGCAGTTGGATATATGATTACAACTCCTATAGCAATTACAATGCATATGGGCAACCCTAATTTATCATCTATCGAAAAAGTAATAATGGCAGGCTACGAAGTACGTGTAGCAGTTGGGGGAATAGCTCTTACATATGGAGTCGTTAATTGTTGGAATCCATCTGGTTGGGTTGTTTTAGGAATATCTGTCATTTACTCTGCACGTGCTTATGTAGTTGGAAATGTACTTCAAAATTATTTTGAAAACAATTAAAGGGGGCGATATTTTGAAGAACCATCTTGATAAAAAACAGTTTGGTTGGTGTGAATCGTGGAAATCTCTTTTAGCTGTTTCTAATATATTTTCTGCTGCAATAACCGCAATTCATTTTTTTACAAAATTGGCTTATATTCCGGATTCAACAGCACATGGCAAATTAGCAATTCT
>JAFTXB010000193.1 GCA_017461825.1 Clostridia bacterium | reverse complement strand
GTGTCGGAACCTTCTTTCAAAGAAGGTTCTGACAAAAAAGAAAAAAGAAAACATGAAAATCGTATTGGCATCAAGAAACCGCAAAAAGATAGGAGAGCTGCGAACGCTCCTTTCCAAATACATTGCGGATATTGAAATTTTATCACTGGATGACGTAGGGATCCTCGGAGAGATCGAGGAGGACGGCACTACGTTTGAGGAAAACGCGCTGATCAAGGCGCGCGTTGCCGCAACGTCGGGCTACATCGGCGTGGGCGACGATTCGGGGCTTACCGTCGACGCGCTCGACGGCGCTCCGGGTATCTATTCGGCTCGGTATGCCGCAAGATGCAATTTTGCGGGAGATCACGACGACGAGGGCAATAACCAAGCGCTTCTCAAAAATCTCGAGCATGTTCCCGATGAGGCACGCGGCGGCGCGTTCGTATGCGCCATTGGCTGTGTTTTCCCGGATGGACGCGAGTTGACCGTCCGAGGCGAGGCGAGGGGACGCATCCTGCATGAGTATCACGGCAAGGGCGGCTTTGGCTACGATCCGCTGTTCTTCTACGAGCCGCTCGGAAAAACCTTTGCCGAGCTGACCCCCGAGGAGAAAAACGCGGTTTCCCACAGAGGAAAAGCGATTGAGGCATTTGCAAAAAAACTAAAGGAAACGGTTGAAACGGTATGAAATTTTCAGACTATCTGTTTTCCCCCGAGGCGCGCCGCTCTGCCATCAAATCAGGACTTTTCACGGGTGTCCTCATCGGTATCGGTTACGGTTGGAAATTCGGACTGCTGACGGGTGCCGTCACGGCTCTTATCATGTCCTTTTTCACCCCTATGCTCACTTATTTGCAGGATCTGCCTTATATCAAAATAAAAAAGACGTTTACCACCCCTATCCTGATTGATAAACGCGTGCATTTCACGGTTCAAAAAGGTTTTGTCAGAGGAATGTTTCTGCTGACGGCGGATCAACAGATCATTTTTCTGTCGGTCGACCGTGGAGAGCACCGTTTGGAGCTTTCACGCGCTGAGATCCGAGAGATCAAAAGAAGCGACGACATGACGATCAGCTTTTTTGTAAATGACACGCAGTTCGTCCGCCTGATTTCGGGCGAATGTGAGGAGATCGTCGACACCCTTCTGCAAAACGGTTGGGTCGTCGGAAACTGAAATGATACAGAAAGAGATAACCGAATTACTATGATCACATCAAAGCAAAGAGCGTATCTGCGCGCTCTCGCAAACGACCTGCCCGCAATTATGCAGATCGGCAAGGGCGGGCTCACCGAAAATATGCTCAAGACCTTTTCCGACGCGCTTGAGGCAAAGGAGCTGATCAAGCTCCACGTGCTCGAAAACTGCGGATACGCCCCAAAGGAGGTTTTGGAGGCGCTGGCAGAGGCATTGGATGCCGAGCCCGTTGCCGCAACCGGTAAAAAGATCGTCCTCTATCGCGCGTCCGAGAAAAAGCCCGTCATCGAATTGCCAAAAGCATGACACGCATCGGAATTTACGGCGGCACCTTTTCGCCGCCCCACAACGGACATCTCCGCGCCGCAAAAGCCTTTATGGAGCAAATGTGGCTGGATATTCTGTACGTCATTCCCGCTGCCATTCCACCGCATAAAGAAATGGAAAAGCAAGTGGACGCACAGCATCGGCTGGAAATGTGCCGCTTGGCGTTTGGCTCGATGGAGGGCGTGTATGTCAGCGATATGGAGATCACGCGAGGCGGAAGAAGCTACACGGTTGATACGTTGCGCAAGCTGTCGGGGGAGGATCGACGCCTCTTTCTGCTTTGCGGCACCGACATGATGTTAACTCTTGACACGTGGCGCTCTCCCGAGGAGATCTTCAAGCTGTCTTATCCTGTCTATATCCGACGCGATAACGACCGAACGCTCGATCAGCCGATCGTTCAAAAAATTGCCGAATATCATAAAAAATACGGAAAAGTGGTGCGCCGCATCGTCACAGAGCCGCTGGAGCTTTCTTCACACGAGGTGCGAGAGGCGATCGCTTTGGAAAAATCTTTGAAGGATATGGTTCCCGATGCCGTGGAAACATACATCAAAGAGCATCATTTGTATGAGTGAGGGCATTATGCAAACAATTACAGAAACCATGCTGGACGAACTTCGCGCAACCGTTATGCAGTCCATGTCGCAAAAGCGCTTTCGCCATACCGTGGCGGTTGAGGAAATGGTTGCACGCCTTTGTGCGCTGTTTTGCCCCGAGCACACCTTAAAGATGCGCGCCGCGGCTTTGCTCCACGATCTCACAAAGGAGAAAAAGGCACCCGAGCAAGAGGCACTTTGCCAAAAATACGGGCTCCCCGTCACCGATGCCGATCGGCTTGCTCCCAAAACCTTCCACGCGCGCACAGCGGCGGCTGTGATACAAGCCGAATTCCCGCAGCTTTCCGATCCTTTGATCGTCAATGCCGTGCGCTGGCACACCACGGGACACGCGGGCATGACGCTGACCGAAAAGCTACTCTACCTTGCCGATTATATCGACCAATCGCGCACTTATCCCAACTGCGTCATTCTGCGGCGTTACTTTTTTGGAGCAATGCCGGAAGAGATGAACGAAAAGGAGCGAGAGGCACTTTTGCGGGATACGCTGATCTTGTCCTACGACATGACGGTCCGCGACCTGCTGGCGGAGGAATTGCCGATCGCCCCCGATACCGTCAACGCACGAAACGAGCTGCTGCTCGAGCGCGCACGCGCCGAGGGATAAAACCGATGCTTGCACCTACATAAAATATTCTTTATGTTGTGAGGTGCAGTATGAAATTGATCGTTCGTATCTTGTGTGTAATCGCTTTGGGGGTACTGTTGTTAGGGCTTCTTTATTGGTGGAGCCCCTTGCACAGTGCCGATGCCGAGGCAAAAGCACCCTTGCAGGCAGTCGATGCCGATGCAGCAGAAGGGGAACGGATCACCCGATTTTTGGTGCTCGGATGTGACAGAGCCGCAAAGCTGACAGACAGCATCTTTGTCGTAACGCTCAACGAAACGCAGGCAAGGGCAAGCATTTTGCAGATCCCGCGCGACACTTACGCAAATTATACCGACCGTGATTACCGAAAGCTCAACGGTGCCATGCAGGTGCTGGGGGAGCAGGGGATCAAGGAGAAACTCGGTCATGCACTGGGTGTCCGTCTCGACTATTTTGTCGTTTTGGATCTTGATTGCCTCTGCCGCGTGGTGGATATCATCGGCGGCGTTGACGTGGAGATCCCACAGGACATGACCTATACCGATCCCGCGCAGGATCTGAATATCGATCTTGACAGAGGCATGACGCATCTTGACGGCAAGCGCGCCGAGGAGTTTGTGCGTTACCGAGCGGGCTATGCCAACGCCGATCTCGGCAGGCTGGATGCGCAAAAGCTCTTTTTAAGGGCGTTTGCAAAAAAGTGTCGGACCTTAACGGCAGGACAGTTTTTTCAGCTTACCTGCTCGGTGCTCACCGATCTGAGAACCGATATCGGATTGCCTCAGGCGCTCCGTGTTGCGTCGGTGCTTCTCAAATGCAACACCGACGACCTCCCCATGCAGACCCTCGCGGGTGAGGCGGTGCAGGGGAAGAGCGGCGCGTGGTACTACTCTGTCAATCGCGCGGGCGGATGTGAAATGGCAAACGCCTATCTCATGCCACCCACCCCACTCACCGTCGATGATTTTGACAGAGAAGGCTTTTTTTACAGAGCCGACAACCCCGATTTTCATAAGATCTATACAGCTCCCATAGGAGCGAATCAATAGAAACCAACCCAAAAGAAAGGAATAACCCCAATGGAAGAAACGGTACAAAAACAACTTCCAACGCTCAAGGGTGCCACACCCGAGGAGCTTGCACACGCCATTTTTGACGTGCTGGACGCCAAAAAAGCGCACAACATCAAGGTTTTGCGCGTAGAGGATCAAACCGTCATCACCGATTATTTCGTGATCTGCACGGGTAACTCATCCACGCAGGTCAAATCCCTTGGCGGAGAGGTCGAGTATAAGCTCGGGCTCAGAGGCGTTTCGCCTACACATTTTGAAGGAAGAGACAACAACGGCTGGATCGTTCTCGATTACGATTCTGTTATCGTTCATATATTTAACCGCGAAAACCGCGATTTTTATAATCTTGAAAAGCTGTACGGAGATGCACAGGAAATCACCTTTGAGGGCATTGACGACAAGATTGGAGAAGAACAATGAAGTACGATTTTAAACAGTATGAGCCGAAATGGCAAAAAAAGTGGGAAGAGGCAGGCGCGTTCCGTGCCGAGGATCATTCCGAAAAGCCCAAGTACTATAACTTGGTAGAGTTTCCGTATCCCAGCGGACACGGCATGCACGTTGGACATATCAAGGCGTATTCGGGACTTGAGGTAGTTTCGCGCAAGAGAAGAATGCAGGGATACAATGTCCTGTTTCCCATCGGCTTTGACGCGTACGGACTGCCCACCGAAAACACCGCGATCAAGGACAACCTCCACCCCAGAGTGGTTACCGACCGCAACATCGAAAAGTTTACATCTCAGCTGAAGCGCGTAGGCTTTTCCTTCGATTGGGACCGCGTTATCGACACCACCGAGGAGGACTACTACCGCTGGACACAGTGGATCTTCCTCAAAATGTTTGATAAGGGTCTGGTGTTCCGTGACACAGCACTCGTAAACTATTGCCCCAGCTGTAAGGTGGTTCTTTCCAACGAGGACTCGCAGGGCGGAAAATGCGACATTTGTAAGAGCGACATCATTCAGAAATCCAAGGCTGTTTGGTATCTGCGCATCACCGAGTATGCCGACAAGCTCCTCGAGGGCTTGGAGACGGTTGATTACCTGCCCAACGTCAAGCAGCAGCAGGTCAACTGGATCGGCAGATCCACGGGCGCGTTCGTCAATTTCTCGCTGAAAGAGATCGACGAAAAGCTCCGCATCTACACCACCCGCCCCGATACGCTCTTTGGCGTGACCTTCATGGTCATCGCGCCCGAGCATCCTATCATTGAGGCAAACCGCGACAAGATCAAAAACATCGACGAGCTCGATGC
>JAFTXB010000192.1 GCA_017461825.1 Clostridia bacterium | reverse complement strand
TTTGTTAACAATTGTTGATTTATGTTTGGAAATATGTTATAATGGCAAAACGATCAAATTGAAAGGAAGAACCAATGAAACAGCGCGTACACTTGTTTGACTTTGACGGGACTTTGGTTGATTCGATGCCCGTTTTTTCGGAAAATATGCTTCGGTTTTTAAAAGAAGAAAAAGTGGATTATCCCGCCGATATCATTAAGATCATAACCCCTTGGGCTACAGCGGAACTGCCGCCTATTTTCGGGAGCATCTTGGAGTTGTACGAAGTGTGGAAGAGATCATTGACCGATGCATTTTCATGTCGATTCCCAAATATCGGGACGAGATTCCGCTCAAGGAGTCGGTGTCAGAATATCTGCATCTGTTGAAACAACATGGGGAGAGCCTAAACGTTCTCACCGCCAGCCCACATTCCGTGCTTGATGTCTGTTTGCAACGCAATGGCATTTATGCGCTGTTTGACAACGTATGGAGCTGTGAAGATTTCGGAACGACAAAATCCGATCCGCAGATCTATCTTGACGCGGCGGAGCGGATCGCTGTTTCCCCACAGGAGGTCGCATTTTATGACGATAATATCAATGCGGTCAGAACGGCAAAGCAGGCGAGACTTTATACGGTTGGTGTATGGGATGAATCGGGACGTGAGTTTGCCGAGCCGTTTCGGGCTCTTGCCGATCGGTATATCTGTTCCTTTTCAGAGCTTTGTGCCGAGGAAAACTGAAAACGAAAAAAGACCTTCTGTGGCTGCTTTTGCCGGGGAAGGCCTTTTTTGTTTTATTGATTTTTTTTCTTTTGTGTGCGAGCCCGATATTCTGAAGGGGGCATTCCGCAATTTTCCTTGAAACAGGTCGAAAAATAACTGTAATTTTGAAATCCGCAATCGTGGCAGATCTCAGTGATCGGCTTTTCTGTGAAGGTCAGTTGAAGCTTGGCTTGCTGTAGTCGCATTTCTGTCAACTTTTGTGTAAAGGACATCCCAAACATTTTGTTCATAATTCGATTCACCTGTCTGCGTGAGATCTTCATATCTTCGGCAAGGTCTCCTACCTTGACATTTGTCAGATATTTGTGAGTGAAAAAGGAGTCGATCGCGCTTCTTCCATAGCCTCGGAATTTTAACTCTTCAGGCGGATAGAGTGATTTGATCTCTTTTTCGGAAAGTCGAGTTACCTCGCTCAAGATCAGAGAGCAAAGCGATTGCATATTGCTGACATATCCCACATTCTTGCTGTTGATCTCCTCGGTGAGCTGCTTGAAATAGAGCAGGAGAATCTGCTTTTTGTCGTGTACGCGTCTGGTCTCCGAAAGGGCTTTGATGATCGCCTGATAGGCTCTTATCTCGGCGGGTGAGGCATTGTCATTGGGAATTTCAACCGTAAATCGAAGATTGTATTGCGAGGAGGTTTCGCAGATTTGATCTTTTCTTTGGCAATGGTATTCAAATGGATATACGATCAGAAGATCGCCGACCTCGGCATCATAGGTTCGGTTTGAAATGATCTGCTTGCATTTTCCTGTGGCAATGTAACGCAGTTCATAATCATGATGATTATGCGGAATGGAAATACATTCCTCGCTTGTGACAAACAGATTTTGATTGATGAAAAAAACGGTGCGTAGATAGCCGATCTGTACGGGAATTTCAAGCGAAAACGGTTTATCAAACAATGCCATTTTTTTACTCCTCCGATTTATTTCTGACCTTTAGAATCACCAAGTATTATTATAACCTTATCAATAGTAAAAATCAAGTTTAAATCTTTCTGACTTTCGCTCATGGGAAGTGCTCCCGAAAAAGATGTCCCGACAGTTGATTGCAATTCTATTGTCCATCATGTATAATAATCTTGTTCCTGACAGAGTCCTTCAAAATGGCCTTTTGTCAAAGCAAAAAGAAAAGGATGAACATCATGAGAAACAGCAGAGTATTAAAGATTATGCGGCAAGGAGGAGTGGCGATCAGCACAAAATGTAATCTTGCCGATCCGAGAGAGGCCGAGATCGCCGCAGCGGTTGGATTTGACTGTGTATGGATTGACTTTGAACATGTTCCAAACAGCATGACTTCGGTGTGTGAATTCGTGCGCGCAGCAAAGATCTACGATTGTGATATTCTGACGCGCGTTGGCCGTGGCTCCTACAGCGACATCATTCGTCCCTTGGAGGCGGATAGCACAGGCGTGATGATTCCGCACCTGATGAGCCTTGAGGATGCTAAGCGGATCGTTTATTACAGCAAGTTTCACCCCATTGGCAGACGTCCTGTTGACGGCGGCAACAGCGATGCAGGTTTTGTTTGCGAGGATATGGATGATTACATCAAAACCGCCAATGAGCAACGTTTCGTGGTGGTACAGATCGAGGATCCCGAGCCAATGGCAGAGCTGGAGGAGATCTGTGCTCTGCCCGGGATAGACATGATTTTTTTTGGACCGGCGGATTATACTCAAGGCATCGGAAAGCCTTTCCGTTTTGACGATCCCGACGTTGCATATGCACGTGAGCTGATCGCTAAGACCGCAATCAAGCACGGGAAATTTGCGGGGACGGTCGGTTCGGTTGGCAATTTTAAGGAATTGGTCGGGCTTGGTTATCAATTTGTCAATGTTGGTGCGGATGTGGTGGCATTGCATGAATATTTTTCTAACTCTGCGCGCCAATTGAACGAGATTCGCAACGCAACTCACGGATGAGCGGATATTAAAAAATAGGAAAGGAGCTTTTGCATGAAGACATTTGGCTGTTGCTTATTGGCACTGATACTCCTTTTGACCGGTGCACTTCTCACCTCCTGCAAGGAAGAGGAAGAATTGAGTTTTGAAACCACCGAAGATGCGACCGAGGAGATTCCTGCGGATAAATACGCCGAATACGGATTTGAGACAATCGATTTGGAGCAACGCAGTTACTGTATTCTGACTCTCGCCGGCTATAACTCCAAACATCACTTTGTCGTTGACGATATAGACGGAACGACGCTTAACGAGGCGGCTTTTTCCAGAACTCAATACGTCAACGAGGTCTACAACTGCAATCTGACCTTTTGGGAGGGCAATCCCGATCTGTTGATCAACGATTGCATCATGGGAGGCACGCACGATTTTGATTTGGTCTATCCGCACCCCACCTCCAGTATTGTAAAGATGATGACATCCAACTATTTTGCAAATCTCTTGGAGTGCGACACGCTGCGGCTTGACGAGAAATGGTGGAACCAAAGTCATATTGATACATATAGTGTCAATAATAAGCTTTTCCTTGCCGTTTCGGATTATTCGATCACTGGGCAGGGAATCACGGGAATCTTATACAACAAAAAACTCTACAAGGATGCGGGCTTTAACGAGAATCTCTATCAGATCGTCAAGGACGGGAATTGGACGATGGAGCGGCTTCACACCATGGTCAAGCAGTTTGGCGGTGACACCAACGGTGACACCGTGATCGACGAAAAGGATACCTTCGGGCTTGCATTTCAGGGCGGATATGCCGCGGCGTGTATGTATGCCATGGATCAGTATATCTTTGATTACAGCGGCGAGGAGATCAAGCTTGCCGTTGAGCAGGAATCCATTTCGCGCATTGCGCAAAAGCTTTACTCGCTTTTGTGGGAGAGCGATCAGAGGGTTTATATCGAAAACTGCGTCAACGCGGGTTGGCCGACCTCCAATCTCTGGAAGATCTATTCAGAAAACCGCGCACTCTTTATGACGTTTGACGTTGGTGGAATGTTCCCCATGCTTTCCAATCTGCCCGAAAAGCCGGGATATCTGCCGCTTCCCAAATTTGATGATGCCCAAAAGGATTATAACGTATTTTGCGCGTCGGGCTTCTTTGCGATCCCCAATTGCGCCGAGGATATTGAAAAGAGCGGATTGGTTCTGGACGCGCTCTCTTATCTCAGCTATGTGGATATGCGCCCCGCCTTCTTTGAGCGGATTCTGGGCGGAAGAATGTCTGACCACCCTGAGGATTATGAAATGCTGAACTTCTTACATTCCAAAAAGGTGTATGACCTCGGCTATACCATGGATGAGGGCGGCTATGTCAGAGATATGCTCAAAAAAATCGTTGTAGATGGCAGGAGCGTGAACACATCGAGCTATTGGAGAATGAATTCGACGTTTATGAACACCATTGTTACAAAGCTTAAGGCTTTCCCGTAAAGCGTCTGAAAAGCCTTTTGCGCAAAGGTATTTGCAAAAACGCAAGCGGAGTGGTGCGCATATTCGCAAATGCGGCGCACGAAAAATATAAAAAGAAAGGAGAGAATACATGAAAAAACTTGGCTGTTGTCTTTTGGCTTTGATGGTTTTGCTTGGAGGATTTCTCTTTAGTGCCTGCAACAATGCTAATCAGACGGATGATCCGAATGAATCGGAGTTTTTGGAGAGCGAAACCGATGGACCTGTGGATCGGTATGCCGACTATGGCTTTGAAAGCGTTGATCTGGAGGAGCGCAGCTACTGTATATTGACGCTTGCCGGCTATAACGATACCCATCACTTTGTTGTTGACGATATCGACGGAACGACGCTCAACGAGGCGTCTTTTTCCAGAACGCAATACGTCAACGAGGTCTACAACTGCAATTTGACCTTTTGGGAGGGGAACCCCGACCTCTTGATCCACGATTGTATCACAGGCGGTACGCACGATTTCGATCTGGTGTATCCGCACCCCACCTCTAGCATTGTAAAGATGATGACCTCAAATTATTTTGCAAACCTGTTGGAGTGTGACACGCTTCGTCTCGACGAGCCGTGGTGGAATCAGAGTCAGGTGGAAAACTACAGCGTCAATAATAAGCTTTTCCTTGCCGTGTCGGATTATTCGATTACGGGGCAGGGCTTTGCGGCAATCCTTTACAACAAAAAGCTGTATCATGATGCGGGCTTTGACGAGGATATTTATCAGCTCGTTAAGGACGGCAACTGGACGATGGAGCAGCTTTACACCATGGTCAAGCAGTTTGGCGGGGACACCAACGGTGACACCGTGATCGACGAAAAGGATACCTTCGGTCTTGCTTTTCAGAGCGGTTATTCGAGCCGATTTATGTATGGAATGGATCAGTTTATTTTCGATTATAGCGGAGAGGAGATAAAACTGGGACTTGATCAGGAAGGTGTTTCCCGCGTGGTATCGTCGCTTTACAAGCTGTTGTGGGAAAGCGATCAAAAGGTGTTTGTGGAGTCCTGTATCAACTCGGGCTGGCCCACCTCTAATCTCTGGAAGATCTACTCCGAGAATCGTGCTCTCTTTATGACATTCGATGTTGGCGGTATGTTTCCTATGCTTTCCAATCTGATTGAAAAGCCAGGCTATCTGCCGATCCCCAAATATGATTCCGAGCAGAAAGATTACCTCATTGTTTGCGCGTCGGGCTTCTTTGCGATCCCTAATTGTGCCGAGGATATCGAAAAGAGCGGGCTGATTTTGGACGCACTGTCCTACATCAGCTACATAGATATGCGCCCCGCCTTCTTTGAAAGGATTTTAGGCGGAAGAATGTCCGACCACCCCGATGATTTTGAGATGTTGAATTTCTTGCACTCGAAAAAGGTTTTTGACCTCGGCTATACCATGGACGAGGGTGGCTACGCCAGAGATATGGTTCAAAAGATCGTTGTTGACGGCAAGAGCGTGAACGTCTCGAGCTATTGGAGAATGAATTCGGCGTTTATGAATACCATCGTTACAAAACTCAAGCAATTCCCCTGAATCAATCCAACATAGGTTTTATGCAGTTGTAACTGCAAAAAATAAAAATAAAAAACAAAAGGAGAAACATTATGAAAAAAAGAACCATTATCGCAATCACCCTGACCGTGCTGCTATTATCGGCGTCACTTTTGACAGCACTTCCGATTTCTGCCGCACAGACCACCGCCTCCAAGTGGGACGGCACCTACCCCGCCGCAAATCTGACCGCCACCTTCAGCGGTGGAACCGGCACTGTAACCGACCCCTACCTGCTTTCTACGGCAGCTGATCTCGCGCAGATGGCAGCCAATGTCAACGCCTTTGATGCGGAAGGCAACTACGTAGGCACCAACTACGACGGCGTTTCCTTCAAGCTTACCGCTGACATTGATCTTGACAACAAGCTATGGACCCCCATCGGCGGCGGTAACGCTACGACGAGCGAGCCCAAGAATTTCTTCAGCGGCTACTTTGACGGCAACTTCCACACCATTTCTAATTTGTACGTCAAGCCCGAGGCGAAGAAGGACGCACACGTTGGCTTCTTTGGTTATATTCTCAAGAAGAGCGGAACCCCAGGCGTTTCCAACCTCGGTATTGAGAGCGGATCCGTAACAGGTACTGCTCGCGTGGGCGGTCTGATCGGACGCGCAAAAGGTACGATGACGATCGACAACTGCTACAACAAGGCAAATGTATTCGTTGACAGTACCGCAAATCCCCTCACGGGCTGGACCTCTGCCGCCGGCTTTATCGGTCAGGGAGACGGTACGATCAGCTTCCTTGATTGCTATAACACAGGAAACCTGACGGGAACTTATATTTCTGCTTCTACCGCATCCATCGGCGGCTTTATCGGCTATACAACCACGGGCGCAGGCCCTGCCTTCAACGGTTGCTGGAATCTCGGTAAGGTTGAGATCGTTGCTATGTCCGAGGGTGCCACTGCCATAGTCGGCGGCTTTTCAGGATATCTGAAGGTCGCAAGCAATGTGCTCAATTGCTATAGCGTTGGTGAAGTTAAGACCTCTATCTTCAAGGGGGGATATGTCGGTATGCTCTTCGGTCAGCAGGGCAACGCCTCCACCACCGTTGATTCGTGCCATATCACGGCTTCTTTGAACGCAACCGGCCTCGGCGCAGATCGCTTCATCGGTGGTGCAGATGCAAACACCTTTACTGCTGCCTCCGGTACGAACACCGTAATTACTGCGGACGCCGCAAAACTTTCTCTGCCGCACCCGGACTATAACTTCCTCTACATTCACGATAGCATGTTTGTAACCACC
>JAFTXB010000191.1 GCA_017461825.1 Clostridia bacterium | reverse complement strand
GATCCACGTAATGTGCCAATCCATTGTCAAAAAGCTGATACCGAGATAGATCGCCGTAAACAAACACCAGTAAGCGGTATCCGCCGCCTCGTTTTCACGTTCCTTCTGCTTTTTCGATTCGGAAAAATCCCCCGTTTGCAAAAGTCTGTCATATGAGCCGTTTATGTAGCACGCGCGGACGATGATCGCCACAGCCACCGAGCATACTGCAAGTAGGAACGCCAAAGAGCCGATCACAAGCAGTTCACCAAGCTCCAGCATAGCAAATACCAGCATCGGTACTACGCTGAATACACACAAAAGGGTACCCACCGTCAAAGAACCCACAAAGCGTTGCTTGTATTCGGTACGCCTTTTCTCAACGATGCCCTTTACCCCATAGCCAAGCGTGAAACGCTCCTTTTCAAGATACGAAAACTCCGACAATTGCAAGCCGCTCGGAATAAACAGCGCCAATGCCGCTCCGACAAACAAAAACAAAGCGATCATTCCCACAGCAGCCGCTCCTCCCTCCGTCAAAGGGAAACCGCGCACTTCCTCCACACAGCCTTCAAGAACGAAGAGGCAGATCGGCGACAAAATGCAAAGCATCACACCGATTGCGATCCGTTTGGAAACACGTTCCACCAAAGAAAGATAACGGTTAGCTGTTTCGGTATCAACCATATGCAAAGAACCGAGGTCATCGGTCTCGCTCGACTCGGAAGGCGATACCTCCTCCAGCTCGTCTTTGAGCAAATAATCGGTGCTCACGCCAAACAGCGCGCTCATAGCGAGGATCTTGTTCATATCGGGAACCGAAAGCCCTCCCTCCCACTTGGAAACCGATTGGCGCGACACGTCAAGCCTTTCGGCAAGCTCCTCCTGAGACCATCCGTTCTTTTTTCGCAACATCATAATTTTGTCGGCAAGAATCATTTTTCTTTGCTCCTTTCAAGTTTTGTACCCTCATTTTATCAAAAAACGCGGTTGCATACAAGCAATCGGACTTGAAAATGTGTCAACTAACGGGTGCTTTTTCAAAAAGCCGCGTGAGTCCCTACTTTGAGAGACCCTCGCGGCTCAATTTCTTCAAAGTCTCTCCAAAAGAGCTTCAAATTCTTCGTGCGTCCGCACTTCAAAATCGGGGAGAATGTCCTCCCTCCCCGCTTTCCCATGGGGATTGAACCAGCAGGTGCGGATGCCTGCATTGATCCCCCCTTGTATATCGGAGGTCAGGCTATCTCCAAAAATGATCGCGCGATCGGGATCAAAACCCGGGATCTCCGAAAAGCAACGTTCAAAAAACAGCTTTTCGGGCTTTACACTCCCCACTTCTTCCGATAAAAATATCTTTTCAAAATAGCGACCGATATCGGCACTTGCCAGTCGGCTCGTCTGCACAGCCGTCGTCCCGTTCGATACGATAAACAAACGGTATTTCCCGAAAAGGCGCTCCAGCATCTCAAGTGCCCCCGGCAAAAAGATGTGTCCAACTCCCAGCCGTTTTTCATAAAAAGCACGTGCGGCTTCGGCATCTGCTTGCACGCCAATTCTTTCAAAAAACAGTTCAAAGCGGCGAAGCTTTACCTCGGGGCGTGTCAGCAACCCCTGCTCCAGAAGCTTCCATTGCGAATCGTTGATCTCGCTGTAAAGCGCGACAAGCTCGTCACAGGGCTCCACGCCAAAAGCGCGAAGGGTGTCGCGAAGCGCCAGATCCTCTGCCTTGTGAAAATCAAGGATCGTGTCGTCAAGATCCAACAAAACGAATTCGATCATATCAAGCGTTTTCCTTTCTCTCATGAGATACTTTTATTTTAAAATCACGTTCTCCTCGCCCAACACACCTTTGAATTGCTCCAGCACGTATGCCGAAAGTGCTACGCCGATGGGTGCGGTCTCATATCTTTTTTCGTCCGCAAAATAGAAGTATGCGGGGAATGAGCCGTCAAACAGTTCGGCAAGGTTGAGTGCCTTGAAATAGACATTAGCTTTGACACTCGGAACCCGCAAAAACAGCCGCTTGGGCGCGCTCGGTATCTCAGCGGAAGTTCTATTTATCTCTACATCGTTCGTTTTTGGTGCAGAAGCCTGCGGATTGCGATCACGCGTTTCTTCTTCCTTCACGGTCTGAAACGCCGACGGATCAAACCGCCCGTTTTCGATCAGAGGCTCGATGCGGTTGACCAAAAGCTTTGGCGGCTCGTCCTCGCGCACCGAAATACTGCCGCTTACAAACACGCCCGCATCGGTATGGATCAGGTGCGCATTTTCGGAATACTGCCTTGCAAACGCCACACATTCGATCTCCGCCACACGGTCCTCTACCGTAAAAAACGCCATACGGTCTCCGTTTTTTGTGTTTTTCAGCGTCACAGAGGTCACGATTCCAGCAAAGGATGCCCGAGACCGATCAACAGGATCGCTCTCGTCACTCACATAATCCGCAATCTTTTCGGGGGACAGTTTTTTAATATGCTCGGCATATTCATCCAGCATCTGCCCCGAAAAATACATACCCGTTGCTTCTTTTTCCATCAAAAGCTTTTCTCGAATGCCAAACTCCGGCAGGTCGGGATACTCACACTTGGGGCGGTGCTCCTCCAGCCCCTGCGTTGAAAACATATCCAGCTGACCGTCCAAATTGTTCTTTCCCTTTTCGGAAGCACGGTCGATCATCAGTTCATACATCGCGAGCATCTGACTGCGAGGCACCGAGAGCCCGTCAAAGGTTCCCGCCTTGAGAAGCGATTCCACCATGCGCTTATTCAATTCTCCCGATGGCATACGGTCGATAAAATCGTCAAACGAAGCAAATTTTCCGTGTTTGCGCTCCTCCAATATCCGCTCCAAAAACTGTTTTCCAACATTTTTCAATGCCAAAAGACCAAAACGAATATCCTTTCCATTGACCGAAAAATACATTCGGCTCTCATTGATATTGGGCGGCAGAACACGAATCCCACGAGAAGAGCACTCCGCGATATATTCCGCAATTTTAAGATGATTTCCGAGCACGCTTGTCAAAAGTGCGGCAAAATAAGCATGCGGATAGTGACATTTAAGATACGCTGTGCGGTAAGAGATCAGTGCGTACGCGGCAGCGTGAGACTTGTTAAACGCATAGTTTGCAAAGCTCTCCATATCCGAAAAAAGTGCCTCGGCAACCGCGCGTTCGATCCCCCGCTCCTCAGCACCCGCTACAAAGCATTCACGCTCCGATAGCAGAACATCGGCTTTTTTCTTGGACATGGCACGGCGTACCACATCCGCGTGCCCGAAGGTATAGCCACCGATCTCGCGGAAAATACTCATGACCTGTTCCTGATAAACCACACAGCCGTAGGTCGAGCGCAAAATCGGCTCCAACTCGGGGGTTGCGTAATCCGCCTTGGACGGATCGTGCCTACATTCAATAAATTTCGGAATAGAGTCCATGGGACCCGGACGGTAAAGCGCGATCGCTGCGATAATATCGTCTATTCGCTCGGGAGAAAGCTCCTTGAGCATCTGTCGCATGCCGCCCGATTCAAGCTGGAAAACGCCGCTCGTGCGCCCCGAGGAAATAAGGCGGTAAGTCTCTTTATCGTCAAGAGGCAGCTTTTCAATGTCAAAATCGGGCTCGCTTTCGCGGATCCCGCGCTCGGCATCATGCAAAATGGTAAGATAACGCAGGGCAAGAAAATCAAATTTGAGAAGTCCCAGCTTGGCAATGGTATCCATATCAAACTGGGTAACAACCGTACCGTTGCTGACAGACAGCGGAACGTATGCCGAAATGGGACGGTCGGTGATGACCACCCCCGCGGCGTGCACCGAAATATTTCGGGGCATTCCCTCCAAAGCCATGGCAGTATCCACCAGCCGCTTTACGGCGGGTGAATTTTCATACTGTTGCTTCAGCTCCGGCATTTTGAGCGCCATGGAAATGGTAATATTCAACTCCTGCGGAACGGCACGTGCCACGACATCAACGTCCTGATAAGACATGCCCAGTGCGCGCCCTACATCACGGATCGCCGCACGGGCGGCAAGTGTACCAAAGGTAATGATCTGCGAAACGTGATCCCCTCCGTATTTTTTCGCCACGTAATCGATTACTTCGTCACGCCTGTTGTAGCAAAAATCAATATCAATATCGGGCATACTAACGCGCTCGGGGTTGAGAAAGCGCTCAAACAGCAGATCAAATTTGATCGAATCCACATCGGTGATGCCAAGGACATATGCCACAAGACTTCCCGCGCCCGATCCACGCCCCGGCCCCACGGGAATATCCTGCGATTTTGCGTAATTGACGTAGTCTTGCACGATGAGAAAATAATCGGCGTAACCCATTTTGTCAATAACCGAAAGCTCATATTCAATGCGCGCCGTATATTCTTCCCTCGTGTGGGTGTCAAAAACGATATGTCCGCGCGCAATGCGATCTTCAAGCCCTGCTTTTGCCATTCGGCAGAGACATTCTACCGAGCTCTCGCCCGCAGGGCATGGAAATTTGGGCAGGTAGGTGGTGGAAAAATCGAACTCGACCTCGCATCTCTCGGCAATACGGCGCGTGTTTGCGATCGCGTCCGGATATGCGCGAAAGATCATTTCCATCTCGTTGGTATCTTTCAAATAGAACTCGTCGGTAGCAAATGCCGCAGGTCTGCCCGCATCCACTGTGGTGTTGGTTTGAATACACATCAAAACAGCCTGCTTTTCGGCATCCATACGACGCAAATAATGGCAATCATTGGTGGCAACCAAAGGAAGATCGCACACCTGTGCCAGCTCGACAAGGGAAGGAAGAACACTTTTCTCCTCGCGGATCCCATGATCCTGTATCTCGATATAAAACCGATCCTTGCCAAATATCTCCGCATATCGCCTCGCCGTCTCACGTGCGCCGTCAAAATCTCCTTTGGACAGAAGCTTGGGAATTCTGCCGCCAATACAGGCGGAAAGCGCGATAAGCCCCTCTCCGTAGCGGCGCAACAGCTCCTCATCCACACGGGGACGGTTATAAAAGCCCTCGGTAAAGCCGAGCGACACCATTTCGATCAGATTTCTGTAGCCTGTCATGTTCTCACACAACAGCACCAGGTGATCGGCATAGCCTTCTCCGCCGTTCGTCCGATCAAAGCGAGAGTTGGGAGCAACGTAGACCTCACAACCGATTATGGGCTTGATCCCTTCTTTTCGGCACGCCTCCCAAAAGGCAACGGCACCGTACATCACGCCATGATCGGTTATCGCAACCGCTTCCTGTCCGCACTCCTTTACGCGCGCGGGAATATCGGCGATGCGGCAGGCACCGTCGAGCAGGCTGTATTCACTGTGCAGATGCAAATGTACAAATCCGTTCATATTGGCTCCTTGATCAAAGTTCTTCGGCTTCGGAAAGCAATTTTGCCAAGCGGTGGTTCAAGCCCGATTTTGAGATGGGCGGATCGTGAAGTGCCACCAGCTCGTCCAATGTTGCGTCGGGATTGCGATAGCGCACCATAGCGCTTACACGAAGGAACTCGGGCAAACGATCGAGCTTGCCGTGCTCCATGAGCAGGTTGATCGCCTCGATCTGGCGCGTGGCGGCAGAAATGGTCTTTTCGATATTTTTCGCCACGCAGTTGGTGGCACGGTTCTCATTGTTGCGAATATCGCGCTCTATGCGGCTGTTGATGATCTCAAAAATAGTGTGCTGCGCCCCCATCAATGCCACCACATCCTCTACGCTTCCGCTATCCTTGAAATACAGCCCCACACCGTTCTTCCTTGTGATGCGGCGCGGCGGATATCCAACCTTTGCAAGTTCTCCTGAGAGCACGTCCGCCATGCGTTCATCGGGAAGCAAAAACTCAAGATGAAAGGACTTGTGGGGATCATTCAGCGTTCCCAATGCCAAAAAAGCCCCACGCAAAAACATTGCTCGGCAACCGTCGCACGCAAAGCGCAAAATACTCTGCACCTCGTTTTTTGTATCACGCAATTGCATATACAGTTTGTGAAAAGAGGGAGAGGAAAAGGAGAGATCATAGAAGCGGTGTCCGCACGCGCCTCTCATTTCGGACTCGGGTGCTTTTCCGTATTGACGGCGGATCATTGCCGAGGCAAGTGTTGCCACCATCTCGTTCTTATACCGTACCTTCACCATCTTTCCCTCATCTTCATGAGCCGAAAGCAACAGTCCTGCTGTCAAAGCCTTTTGACAGCACGTTTTTTTGATGGGTAACTCACATAATTCTTCGCGAACCTCATCGGCAAATGACACAGTCACACCTCCAATCTCAATCGGTATTTCATCACAGTTCAAATAAATTTGATCTCACATACAAGCTCTATCCCAAAGGTGATAAAAACACGTTCTCGGATAAATTCAACCAAAGCACGCACATCCGCGGCGGTCGCGCCCCCTCGGTTGATGATAAAGCCCGCATGCTTTTCCGACACCTGCGCACCGCCGATCGAAAAACCCTTGAGCCCGCAATCCTCGATCAACTTGCCCGCAAAATGCCCCTCCGGGCGTTTGAATACGCTCCCCGCACTCGGGAAATCCAACGGTTGCTTGCTCCTGCGCCGTGCAATATAATCCTCCATGCGCAAACGCACGGCATCACGGTCATCGGGCGAAAGCTGTAGAGTCGCGCCGAGGATCGTATAACGCGGATGCTTTTCGTAAATACTGGTTCTGTAGCCAAACTCGTGCGAATCCCCCGCAAACGAGGATATTTTACCGCTTTCGGCATCAAAAAACTCACTTTCAACGCACACCGACGATATTTCACCGCCATATGCGCCGGCATTCATAAGGATCGCTCCCCCGAGTGTCCCGGGAATTCCATAGGCAAATTCTAATCCCGAAAGAGCCGCGTCGCACGCAGTTCGCGCAAGCGAGAGCAGCGATACCCCTGCCGATGCTTGGATGCGACTACCCGACAGCGTGATCTCTTTGTATCCGCACGTAAAGATCACAACGCCGTGAAAAGCCCCATCGGGAAAGACCACATTGCTCGCGTTGCCGATCACGGCATAGCGCACACTTGTTTCCAAAACGGCGCAAAGAACCCTCAAAAGCTGTTCGCGAGATTGCGGAAAAACCGCCAAGTCAGACGTGCCGCCGATACGAAAACTGGCGTGCCGCGAGAGCGGACAATCGATCTCGTGCGGAATATTCTCTTGTAGCAAAAGCCGACGCAACCGCTCCATACAACGCCTCCGTTTTTTATTCTGCTATTATTATACTCCGTTTCCGTAAAAAATGCAATACAATTCTTTATAAAAAACACGAAACACCGCAAATTAGCCCTCAGCTTTTTCTGTAAAATCTTGCTTTCCGTATTGATTTTTCGAAAATTGTATGCTATAATATAATGTGGACTATCATGTAACCTTAAAGATCGGTCGCCTACACAGGCAGAAAGGAATTGCGCCATGGCACGTTCAGAAAAAAAACAATTGCATATCGGTCTGTTGGGCTTTGGCTCTATGGGAAGAACACACACCTGGGCGGTGCAAAATCTGCCCTTCTTTTACGGTGAGCTGCCCTTTTCGGCACACACCGTTGGTGTTTGCACCACTTCACTTGAAAAATCCCGGCGTGTAGCGGCAGAATTCGGTATTCCGCGAGCAACCGCAAACGAGGATGATCTGATCAACGATCCCTCGATCCATATCATCGATATTTGTACCCCTAACATCTGTCATTTTGAAACGCTCAAAAAGGCGATTTCGGCGGGCAAGCATGTGCTTTGCGAAAAACCGCTTTGTATCAGCCCCGACGAGGCAAAAGCTATTATGAAACTTCCAAAGCAGGACGGTCAAGTGCTGGGGATGGTGTTTAACAACCGCTGGATGGCACCTGTTTTGCGTGCGCGTCAATTGGTGGATGAGGGACGGCTGGGGCGAATCCTCTCCTTCCGAGCCGCCTATCTTCACAGCAGCGCTACCGACAAAACCCGCTGCGCAGGCTGGAAGCAAGACCGCACGGTTTGCGGTGGCGGAGTGCTGTTTGATCTCGGTTCACATGTGATCGATCTGATGAATCACCTTTGCGGAAGAATCGTTGCTGTCAGCGGCATGTCGCAGATCGCCTATCCTACACGCATGGGACGAAACGGTGAGATGTGGCAGACAAATGCCGACGAAAGCTTCAGTCTTTTGGCTGTCACAGAGGGCGGTGCGCAAGGAACGGTAACAGTGGGAAAATTACAGGTAGGAACCAATGACGACCTCTCGTTTGAGATATACGGCGAGGACGGCGCGATCCGTTTTTCGCTGATGGAGCCCGACTGGCTTTATTATTATGACAACAAGGGGGACGACGCACCTTTGGGAGGGATGCGCGGATTTACGCGTATTGAATGTGTCGGGCGCTATCCCGGACTGGTATTCCCCTCTCCAAAGGCACCTGCGGGATGGCTTTACGGACATCTTGCAAGTATGCACGGCTTTCTTTCCGCTGTGGCGGAGGAGCGTGATTTCTCGCCTTCCTTTGCAGACGGCGCCTATGTACAAGCCGTTATGGATGCGGCATACCGTTCATCCGAAAACGGATGTGTGCTGACGGAGGTCAAGCCATGCTGGTGATCGGGCTTACAGGGCCCACGGGCTCGGGCAAGGGCACGGTTGCACGGCTGTTTGCCGATTTCGGGCTGTCCGTTATCGATGCCGACGAGGTCTATCACAACCTGCTTCTCCCCCCTTCCCCCTGTCTTGACGAGTTGACCGAGCGCTTTGGAACCGATGTTCTTCACCCTGACGGCACCTTAAACCGCCGTGCGTTGGGGGCGATCGTCTTTTCCGACGCGCAGGCACTCGCAGATCTCAATCACATCACACACCGCTTTGTAATGGAGCGCATTCGCCTTGAATTGGATCGATTGCGTGCCCTCAATACACCTGCAACCGTTATCGATGCCCCCCAGCTTTTTGAAGCGGGAGCCGACCGCGATTGCAATGTCATTGTGTCGGTATTGGCAGATACAGCACTTCGCATGGAGCGCATCATGCGCAGAGACGGCATCGATTCCGAAGCGGCAAAACGGCGCATAGAAGCACAAAAAAGCGATGCGTTTTTCCGCTCGCATTCCGATTACATCATCGAAAACAATGAAAACCTTAACCTGCTTCTCCCCGCGGTAGAGCGAATCCTTTTGGAAACGGGGGTAAGAGCGGAATGAAGCTTTCCTTTCGGCACGTCGTTGCCTTTCTCTTACTCGTTGCCTTATCCGTGGGATTTGGGTATTCGTTTGATGCGATTGCAACGGTGGTGGAAAAAAACAGCTATCCACGCCCAAAAGAGCTTGCCGATGCTGTGAGCGTGCAGGCAGATACAAACGGTATCCCCGAAGCCATTATATGGGCAACTATCCGATGCGGGAGCGACTTTGCCAGCAACGCACGGTCGGAGAACGGTGAGATCGGTTTGATGCAGCTGACCCCGTCACAATTTGACAGAATACGCACCTCGCTGCTGGGGCTGGAGACCACAGATGAAGGGTTGCTTTACGATCCTGACACAAACCTGCTATGCGGGTGCGCTTGGCTGTCGTATCTCTATGAGCATTACGGTGTGTGGGAGTTGGTTTTTGCCGCCTATCACACAGACACCGAAACGGTGGACGCTTGGCTTTCCGATCCCACACTTGTGGATGAAAACGGGATCCTGCGGGAGATTCCCGATAAAACGGTTGCCGCCTACGTAAAGAATATGAAAAAGGCGGTTTCATATTACAGTAAATTATATTATGAATCATAAAGGAGTAACTACAATGTCTGATATCAAATCAAATCTGGTCTATGAAAAAAAGACGGTTTATGAAAAAGCCGGAAAAGAGGTCGTTGCAAAGGCCTATGAATACGCAAAGGGATATATGCAGTTCCTTGACGCGGCAAAAACCGAACGTGAAGCTGTTTGCGAGGGCATAAAGCTTGCCGAAGCGGCAGGCTACCGCCCCTATACGATCGGTGCGCCTATGAAGGCAGGTGACAAGCTCTATTATAATAACCGCGGCAAAAATATCTATCTGTTCCGTATCGGCACAGAGGATATCAACAACGGTATCCGCATCACTGCCGCACACATCGATTCGCCCCGTCTCGATCTCAAGCAAGTTCCCTTGTATGAGGACAATGGCATGGCACTTTTGAAAACACACTACTACGGCGGTATTCGCAAGTATCAATGGCTGGCAACTCCGCTCGCCCTTCACGGCGTTGTGGTCAAGCAGAGCGGTGAGGTCATCGACGTTGTGATCGGCGAGGACGAGACCGATCCCGTACTCTATATCACAGACCTGCTCCCCCATCTGGCAGCTGCCGAAAACGAAAAGCCGGTTGCAAAGGCTTTTGTTGCGGAAAAGCTGAACGTTCTGGTTGGAAGCATGCCTCTTGATGGCGAAGAAAAAGACGCTGTAAAGCTCGGCGCGCTGAAGTTCCTCAATGAAAAATATGACATTGTGGAAGAGGATCTGCTTTCGGCAGAGCTCTCACTCGTTCCCGCTGCCCGTGCACGTGACGTGGGCTTTGACCGCTCGCTGATCGGCGGTTACGGACACGACGACCGTTGCTGTGCGTATCCTTCCATCACGGCTATGATCGATGCCAACGAAGCCAAGCACACCACAATGTGTATTCTGGTTGATAAAGAAGAGACAGGCAGCGACGGTGTGACGGGTATGCAGAGCAGCTTGATCACCGACATCATTGCCGAAATTGCCAAAGCAATGGGCGGAAACGAGGCATTGGTACGGGCAAACTCCAAGTGTCTCTCCAGCGATGTGACCGCTATTTTTGACCCCAACTTTACCGATGTTTTCGAGCAACGCAACGCTGCCCTGCTCGGTTGTGGCGTTGGCATGTGCAAGTTTACAGGCGCGCGCGGCAAGAGCGGCACCTCGGATGCTACTGCCGAGCTGGTTGCATGGGTACGCAGATGTCTCAATGAGGCAGGCGTTGTATGGCAGACCTGCGAGCTTGGAAAGGTTGACGTTGGCGGCGGCGGAACGGTTGCAAAATATATGGCAAACCACAACATCGACACCATCGACCTCGGTGTCGGAGTTCTTTCAATGCACGCCCCCTACGAGCTGATCTCCAAGGTCGACCTCTACGAAGCTTACCGCGCATTCGTAGCCTTCTATAACTTCGAATAAGATTGCAAAAAAGAAAGGATCCCCACCATGCTTGAAAAACTGCGGGCAGCCGAAGAAAAATACAATCATCTTGAAGTCTCTCTTTCGGATCCCGCAGTTGTGGCGGATCCAAACCGATATGTGGCGGTAATGAAAGAGATAAAGTCCCTGACACCCGTCATAGAGAAATACCGTGAATATCTTGCGGCACAAACCGCCGCAAATGAGGCACGCGCCATCCTTGACTGTGAGACCGACGCAGACCTATTGGAGCTTGCGCAAGAGGAATTTAAAATCGCACGCGAACAAACCGAAGCGTTGCTCGCGGAACTGACAGTTCTGCTCCTTCCGCGCGATCCCAATGATGAAAAAAATGTCATTGTGGAGATCCGAGCCGGAGCAGGAGGCGAAGAAGCCGCACTTTTTGCGGCTGTGCTGTACCGCATGTACACCATGTACGCCGCATCGGTTGGGTTTCGGTGCTCACTGCTGAATGAAAATCCCACCGAGCTCGGCGGTTACCGTCAACTTGCTTTCCAAATTGAAGGAGACGGGGCATATTCGCGCTTCAAATTTGAAAGCGGTGTTCACCGTGTTCAGCGCGTTCCCGAAACCGAATCGCAGGGGCGCATCCAAACCTCCACGGCAACTGTAGCAGTCTTGCCGGAAGCCGACGAGGTCTCGGTTGAGATCAACCCTGCCGATCTTATTTTTGAATCCTGCAAGTCCAGCGGAGCGGGCGGTCAGCACATCAACAAGACCGAATCCGCAGTCCGATTGACACATAAACCCACGGGCATCGTGGTGGAATGTCAAGAGGAGCGCAGCCAGTTTAAAAACAAAGACAAAGCTCTCAAAATGCTCCGCACGATCCTCTACGACAAGGCGTGCCGTGAGCAGAGCGAAGCCATCGCCTCCGACCGCCGTCAGCAGGTGGGCACGGGCGACCGCAGCGAGCGCATCCGTACTTATAACTACCGCGAAAACCGCGTCTCCGATCACCGCATCGGGCTCACGCTTTATTCCCTTGACAGTTTCCTCAACGGTGACATCGGCTCCATGATCGATGCCCTCGCCACCGCCGAAACGGCAGAAAAACTGAAGAATCAGTGATTTTTTGTCAGAAAACTTTTTGAAAAAAGTTTTCCGACACCTTTCAAAAACTTCCTGAAAGAGTTTGTTTTTGATATAGTGGAATGTTTGGTGCGTCATTCCATTTTTATGACCAATTAACGCACCTATATTCGTAGGGCGGTGGCTTGCTGCCGCCGAAAACAATCGCCTACTCCCCATAAGGAACTTCAATATAAAAACACAGCGAGGTGATCCTCTTGCAAACCGAATACATCAAAATAACCGATCCGCTTTTGCAGGAAGATGACCTTGTACGCGCGTCAGATATTTTAAACCGCGGCGGACTTGTGGTCTTTCCTACCGAAACGGTCTACGGACTTGGCGGAAACGGGCTGGATGACAATGCCGCAAAAAAAATTTACGCCGCAAAAGGCAGACCCTCCGACAATCCGTTGATCATTCATATCGCAGCCCCAGAGGATGCCGAGCGCTACGCCGTTACAAACGAGACCTACTACCGCTTGGCAAAGGCGTTTATGCCGGGACCCCTGACGGTGATCCTCCCCAAGCGCGACATCGTCCCCACCTCGGTCACGGGCGGACTTGACACGGTTGCCGTGCGTTGTCCCTCTCACCCGGTGGCGCATCGCTTGATCGAGCTTGCGAAAATTCCCATCGCCGCCCCCTCTGCCAATCTTTCGGGCAAGCCCTCCCCCACCTCCTCGGCACACGTGGCACAGGATATGGACGGACGGGTGGATATGATCCTCGACGGCGGCGACTGTGAGATCGGTCTGGAATCGACCATCGTCAAGATCGACGGTGACGCGCTGACGCTCTTGCGCCCGGGCGGCATTACGTACGACGCGCTTTGCATTGTGTGCGAGCACGTCACGGTTGCCGATGCCGTAACGCATCAGCTTGCCGAGGGTGAGCGTCCGCTCTCCCCGGGTATGAAATACCGTCACTACGCCCCCACAGCCCCCGTGGTTTTGCTGGACGGTGACGCCAACGCCGTATTGCGCTTTTTGCAAGCCGAGCAGAGCACCAAACAATGTGCGGTTCTCTGCTATGACGAGGAAACGCCTTTTTTGGAAGAGCGCGATCTCTTCCCAATCGGCGCACGGGACGATCTCAAATCGCAGGCAAAGCGGCTGTTTTCCGCCCTGCGCGAAGCCGACCATACCGACGCAGAGATCATTTACGCGCATCTCCCCCCTCTTGACGGGCTGGAGGCTGGCGCAAACCCTCTCGATGTTCAGGAACGCCTCGGTCATTCCCACCTGGCGATCACCTGGAAATACGCCCATAATACTG
>JAFTXB010000190.1 GCA_017461825.1 Clostridia bacterium | reverse complement strand
GGATGGGGCGATTTTCACGCAGAGCATCGAAGAACACACGTAACTCGATCCAATCCATCCCGCCGTGACATATGCGCTTTGATTCAGGTGTCATTTCATTCCACACGGGGTGCAAATAATCGTCGGCAAACCGCTCGATGCTGTTGTAGTGCTCGTGATAGAATTTTGCGGTACTGAACGCCTCGGGCTCGCCCGCAAGATAGATCATATTGTTGTTCATCTCGTACATTCCGCGCGTACCGTGGACGGTAAACTCACGCGAATAGGAGCGCGGCAGAGTGGTGTCGAGCTTAAGAGAAATTGTCGAGCCGTCGGCGCAGGTGATCAAGGTGTTGACAATATCGCCCTGACGGAATTTTTTGCCCACCAGCTCGGGATATTTGTCGGCGTTCTGTGCAATATAATCCTCCATACCCGCCGCGCGTGACGCCACCGAAACGAGCGTGACCATTTGGTTTCCGCGGTTGATATTGAAGAGGCGCGCGATCGGCCCCAGCTCGTGCGTGGGGTAGTTTTCGCAGTTGCGGCTGAGGTAATTGCGCAGGCGGTAGTGGCGGTTTTGCTCGCCCCCTGCGATCTCCTCGGCAAGATAATGCGCATACGCACCGTGACAGTGCACCACGTCCCCGAAAAATCCGTGGCGGACAAGGGCAGTCACAAGCAATTCACTTCTGCCAAAGCAGCAGTTTTCCATAAACATCAAGGGGGTGCCGCTCGTCTCCTGCGCACGCACGAGAGTCCAAAGGCTTTCGATGCTGTAGGCACCGCCCACCTCAAGGGCTGTAGGGATCCCCGCCTTCAGCGCGTCGACCGCGATCTCCACGTGCGTTTCCCAATCCGAGGCAACGTACACAGCGTCGATCCCCTCGCGCGCCAAAAGCGTTTTGTAATCGGTGGTTTCAAAGGGGCGTTTTCCGCACTTTTGTTGCACCCTGTCGGCGCTTTTTTCGGTGCGGTCGGCGTATTGATCGCACACGGCAACCACCTCAACGTCCTCCATATTCAGCAGGATATTTTTCAGGATCGACGTGCCGCGAAGCCCAAGCCCGATCACGCCGAAGGTCATTTTTTTCATCGTGCTCTTGTCCTTTCGTTTATTTGTTGCAACCATTATAAAGTATTTCGTGTAAAAAAACCATAGAAAAACGGATAAAAAATCTTTAAAATCGGTTTTTTCAAAGAAAATTCAGAAAAATACGTAACCTTTTATCATAAAAAGCGTCTATACTATCAGAAGAGTGATTTGGGAGAGGGGGAGCTATACATTGGCAAAGATGCGAGAGCGTATTCGCCGGCTTTGGCAGGAGCGATGGAAAAAGAAAGCGCGGCTTTGGATAAAGCTGATCTTAAACTGGCGCTTTCTCGTTTGCTTTGGCATTGGCTGGATGATTACAAACGGCTGGAGCTACGTGCTGTTATTTGTGGGCTTTTTAGCAAGCATTGATTGGATGAAAGCCGTTTCGCTCGGATATCTTGCCATTTTATGGATCCCATTTTCGCCCGAAAAGGTGGTTACGGTGTCGATCGCACTCTTTCTCGTCAGGCGCCTTTTCCCAAAGCACAACCGCGAGCTGGAGGCACAGATCATGGAAGCTGTGCCCCCAAAAAGCCGTAAAAAGCCCCGTCGCAAAAAAGACAGTGGAGAGGTCTGACAAATCGCCCCCGACTGCGCAACGCAGTCAGGGGCGTTCTATTTTTTAAACCATTTCCTCGGGGCAAAAGACCTCGTCAAACCGCTCGGGTGTCAAAAATCCGAGGCGCACGCAGGCATCCTTTAGGGTGATCCCCTCGGTGTATGCCAGCTTTGCCGTCTTTGCCGCATTTTCGTATCCGATGTAAGGATTGAGGCAGGTAACGAGCATGAGCGACCGCTCCAGATTCTCTCTCATTTTCGCGCGGTCGGCAACGATCCCCGACACACAGTTGCGATCAAAGGAATCCATCGCGTCGGCAAGCAGGCGCACCGATTGCAGGAAGTTGTACGCGCAAACAGGCATGAACACGTTGAGCTGGAAGTTGCCCTGCGATGCCGCAATGCCCACCGTGACGTCATTTCCCATGACCTGCGCCGCCACCATTGTGACAGCCTCGCATTGCGTGGGATTGACCTTGCCCGGCATGATCGACGAGCCCGGCTCGTTTTCGGGAATGCGGATCTCGCCAAGCCCAAGTCTCGGCCCCGATGCCAGCCAGCGGACATCGTTTGCGATCTTCCAAAGATCTGCCGCCAACGCCTTTAAGGCTCCGTGTGCCGCCACCATCTCGTCTCTTGACGTCAGCGCGTGGAATTTATTCTCCGCCGTGCAAAATTCCATGCCCGTCAGAGCCGATATCTGCGCCGCCACCTCGGTGTCAAAGCCCTTGGGGGCGTTGAGCCCCGTACCAACGGCTGTGCCGCCCAGTGCAAGCTCGGAAAGCCCCTCCAGCGATTGCAGGATCATTTTGCGGTCCTTCTCCAGCGACGAACGCCAGCCCGAAATCTCCTGCGAAAAGGTGATCGGTGTTGCGTCCTGCAAGTGTGTGCGCCCGCTCTTGATCACACCCTCGTTCTCGCGCTCCAGCCGCTTCATGGTCTCGATCAAGCCTGTCAGTGCAGGCAAAAGCCTCTCACGGATCGATTTTACCGCCGAAATATGCATGGCGGTGGGGAAGGTATCGTTTGACGATTGCGACATATTGACGTCATCGTTGGGATGGAGCAGGCTTTTGCCCGCCAGCTCATTTCCTCTGTTTGCGATGACCTCATTTGCGTTCATATTCGATTGCGTGCCCGAGCCCGTCTGCCAAACCACCAGCGGAAAGTGATCGGAAAGACTTCCCTCTGCAACCTCATCACACGCCGCGCAGATCGCTTTGCACTTTTCCTCGGTCATTTTGTCGGGACGCAGTGCGAAATTTGCAAGCGCCGCCGCCTTTTTGAGGATCCCAAATGCCTCGATGATCTCCGTCGGCATGGTCTCAAGCCCTACGCCGATCTGAAAATTCTGTCGGCTCCGCTCGGTCTGCGCACCCCAATAGCGGTCGGCAGGCACGCGCACCTCTCCCATGGAATCATGCTCTGTTCGGTAATCGGTCATCTTGTTTCTCCTTTTTTTCATTGGTCTCATTTTCGCGCCGCTGTCGGCGCAGGGTCATAATGCACATGGTATAATGAACAGCCGCTGTCACGCTCCACGAAATGGGATAGGACAGGTACAAAACAAACATGCTCGGAAACGCCGCAAACACCGTGTAGATCCAAACGACGCGAAATACACACGATCCCATCAAAGCAACAAGCATTGGGGCGACCGACCTGCCAAGTCCGCGCATGGAGCCGCATCCAACCTCCATCAGTCCGCAAATGAAATACGTGGTGCAAAAAACCGCAAGCCTTGACATTCCCACCTCAATAACGGCGTTGTTTCCGGGGGCAAAGATCCCCAAAAGCGGCTTTCCGAAACAGAGGATCACGCCGCCCACCGATAGCCCAACAGCCACCACCACGCAGGAGCTTGCCACGATACTGCGCTTTACACGGTCAAACTTGTGCGCCCCCGCATTTTGCCCGACAAAGGTCATAGCCGTTTGATACAAGGCGTTTTGCGTGGAATAGATGTAATTTTCAATATTGGATGCGGCGGTGTTCCCCGCAACGGCAACAGGCCCAAAGCTGTTGATCGACGATTGGATCAGCACGTTGGAAAACGAAAACAGTGTGCCCTGCAAGCCCGCGGGAATGCCGATGGCAATGATCTTTTTCAGCTTTTGCGGATCGACCCGCAGCTTTCGAAAATCGATCTTACAGGGGCCGTCATAACGCATCATGTACAAAACGGTCAGCGCGCAAGCCACCCATTGCGAGGCCGCCGTCGCGATGCCAACCTTTTGAGCGATCTCGGCTTGTGTCAGCGAGAACTGCT
>JAFTXB010000189.1 GCA_017461825.1 Clostridia bacterium | reverse complement strand
CGCTTGCCTCCACGACCTTTGTGGCGCAAAACCTCGGTTGCAAGCAGACACAGCGCGCGAGAAGGGGCGCTTTTACAGCCTTGATGCTTGCCTTTGGCTGTACCGCTGTTTTGCTCCTGCCCGTGCTCCTATTTGCGCCGCATCTCGTACGCTTTTTCAACGATAAGCCAGAAGTGATCGAATACGGCGTGATGCTGTTGCGGTATATCTCGCCCTTCTATCTGCTTTGCTGTATCAATCAAATCTATGCGGGGGCATTGCGAGGCTCGGGCAACAGCCGTGCACCGATGATCATAATGCTCGCGTCGTTTGTGGTGTTCCGTCAAGCCTATCTGTATATCATGGCAAACTACATCAGCAATGAGATCATTCCTATTGCCATGAGCTACCCCGCAGGATGGCTGCTTGCAAGCCTTTTGACGCTGATCTACTACAATAAGGTGAAGCTGGAAAGCACACGGCTTGTGGACGATGAGCCGAGTGAAGAACAGGCATAAAAATAATATCACCCTTTACGAAATTTCGTATCGGGTGATATTTTTTTGTGGAACGGTTAGTGATACTCTACTAAATCAAAGTTAAAAAGAACCCAATCCTCGGGCGGGATATTGCCCTTTCCCTGAGGTTTAAAAGCGCCTCTCCACACGGAGCCATCCGGCAAAGTCCATTCATACAGGCATAAACCCGAGCCAATATCGGGACCAGACTCTCCCAAGACAGCTACCGCCTCGGCATAAGTCATACCTTTTTGAACCGATTCTAAAAGCGCAGAGATATCGGGGGGTGTTTCTTCGGTAATTTCGGCGGTTATTTCTTCATGCGAAGCTGTTGTAAAAGCAGTGTCGGATTCGTTTTTATTGTTGAAAGAATTGCCGTTACATCCAACAAAAAGCAACATGAAGCCAATTACCGCAATAATAAAATGTATTTTGTTCTTATTCACTTCAGAAACTCCTTTCAATGCTTTTTTCATATACAGTATACCACATTTTTTGCATTTGTCAATAATTTCTATAATCATTATGAAGCAACCGCGCGTTTGGTTATTTTTAACCAATGCGCGGCTGTTTTTTTACAGCAACGCCTGTCCGTTGATGCGGAGCTTGAATTGCAAGCCCAGTGCCTCTGCTGCCTTTCGGCAAAGCACCATGCGCCCAAGGAAGATCTCGAAATACTCCATCACGGGGCTGTAGCGGGTGTCGATTTCAAGCGACAGGAGCAGTGTCTTTTTGTCGTCGCTGACCGTGAGCTCGGCGTTCGTTGCCGAAAAATTGACGCGGTCGTGAATGTCAAAGGTCGAAACGTCTTGATTGCGCACGCGGCTTCGGCGAACGTCGGATTTGTCCGCCAAAATGAGTGCGGCGGCAATGGGGCTGACGGGAACGCCCGTTCCCTCGTCGTGATTTCCGATCGCCGTCACGACCGACGCAAGCTCCTCGGGCTCCATGCCAAGCCGTTCCAAAATGCGAAACGCCATGAGCGCTCCGCTTTGCGAATGGTCGACCCGATTGACCAGATTTCCAATATCGTGCATATATCCCGCGATCTCTGCCAGCTCTGCCATGCGCTCGGGGTATCCCAGCGTGCGCAAAAGGCTCCCCGCAACGCTTGCCACCCGTCCAACATGGGCAAAGCTGTGCTCGGTGTAGCCCTGCGCGTTCAGCGATTCATCAGCTCGTTTGATGTAGGTGCGGATCTCCTCGTTTTGTTTCAGCTTTTCATAGGTCACCATATAAGCGCCCTCCCTTTTTGACATCTTCCTTTTATAGTATACCACAAAAAACACCTGCAATCAAGTATTGTAAAACAAAAATATTTTTTCAAAAAAATCTTGAAAAAATAAAAAAAGTGGCACAAGGTGGCACAAAGTGGCACGGTTTGGCACACTTATTTCTGTTACAATATAGCCACACGGAGAAACAGAAAGAGAGGTGATGTGAATATGCGTAAAATTGCACCTGAAAATCCTTTGCTGCTGGCGGCAAGGAATGGACGATTGAACGCAAAATTAAACAACTATCTGAATGAGTGCCGTGCGCCTCCCGATGAGGAATGCAATCACGGCAAGCGAAAAAATGCGGAGGACAGAATTCCAAACCTTGCCGGATTTTGTCGCAGTGTAGGCTGTGGGCTATCGGCGTTTGATGAGCTACTTCACGAGTTTCCCCATCTTGCCGACTATCTCTGCGCGGTATTTGAGGACGAAGCCCTCAACGCGATCCGCTCACCCGCATTTTGGAATGCGCATTTCAAGGAACGCTTCGGTGTACACAGTGAGGTGCCCGACAACGCGGCTCCCGTGCTTGTTTTTGAACACGACATTGAGGAGGACGGCGCGTGAAGCAAGGCAACAAAAAGATCCTTCGGATCAATGGCTCCCCCTCGGAGCGTCAAAAGGAATTTTTTGCCTCGCGTGCCCGATACACGGCATACGGCGGTGCGCGCGGCGGGGGAAAATCCTGGGCACTGCGCCGCAAGCTTGTGGGGCTGTGTCTGCATTATCCCGGCATTCGCTGTCTGCTCGTCAGACGCTCCTATGCCGAGCTGAAAGCCAACCATGTCGTTCCGCTTTTGTCCGAATACGGTGCGCTTCTTTCCTATCGGGAAAGTGACAAGCGTTTGAGCTTTCCAAACGGCAGTACGATCAGCCTTGGCTACTGTGCTTCCACGCGCGACTGTCTGCGATATCAGGGACAGGAATACGATATCATCGCCATCGACGAGGCAACGCAACTGAGCGAACATCAGTTTACTGTTTTTAAGGCCTGTCTGCGCGGTGTGGGGAATGTTCCCCGAAGGATGTATCTGACCTGTAACCCCGGCGGCGTGGGACACGGATGGGTCAAGCGGCTGTTTATTGACCGCAGATATCGCTCGGACGAGCGCGCTGAGGACTACCGTTTTATTCCCGCCCGCGTCTTTGACAATCCCGTACTGCTTGCCTCCGATCCCGATTATGTCAGCCAACTGGAAAGTCTACCGCCCATCTTGAAGGACGCATGGCTCTATGGCAGGTGGGACGTGTTTGAAGGACAGTTCCTTCCCGAATTTGATCCTGCTGTACACGTTACGCAAAAGCTCCCGCCGCTCGGCTCGCTTCGCTGTTTTGCGGCGTTTGACTACGGACTGGATATGCTGGCGGCGCTGGTTTTGGGAGTGGATGGCAAGGGGGATCTTTATGTCCTGCGCGAATGCTGCATACCGGATCTGATCCTACGTGAAGCAGCCTTGCGGATCTCTGATCTGTGTCGGGGGATACCGGTTGAATATGCCGTGGCATCGCCCGACCTATGGAACCGCAGGCAGGATACGGGACGAAGCGGATTTGAGATTATGCAAGCGACCCCGGGAATGCCCCCGATGTGTGCGGCGGACGACCGCAGAATATCCGGGTGGCGTATCCTGCGCGAATATCTGCACGGAGGGGAAGGCTCACCTCGGCTTTGGATCCATGCCTCGTGTCACGTGCTGATCGATTCCCTGCCCGCCCTGCTATGCGATCCGAACCGCCCCGAGGATGCTTCGGGCGAGCCACACGATGTGACCCACGCGCCCGAGGCGCTACGCTACGCGGTGATGAGTCGTTTTGCCCTACCGTGCGAGCGTGAGATCCCCGACCGCAATTTCCGTTTGCTGAATACCAAGCCGCGACGGCTCCTATAACCTTCTTGATCTGCCGTTTTCTCCGTGTGTGGCAGGTCAACCACAAAATTCAAAAAGAAAGGAGACATTCTATGTCAAAAATCAAACCCAACCGCGCCTTTGCCAAGGAAATATTCTCTTCCTTTGGCGGGATCTGCTCTGCGGGCGAGACCACCTCCCAAGGTGCCTCGGAAATGCGGAATTTTCGGATCCTTCCCGACGGCTCAATTGAAAAGCGTTGCGGATGGGAAACTGTATACGCGCTTCCCGACCGCGTGCGTGGGATCTGGCAGGGATCGATCGGGGGTTCCGAGCTCACATACGCTGTGTGCGGAAACACCGTATACCGCGTGATTACCGATACCGACCTCACGCCGCTTGCCACCCTTTCAAACGCGGAGGGACGTGTGCACTTTATCCTCTACCGCGAAAGGCTCTACCTTGCCGACGGAGAGCAGCTTTACGTGCTTTCGAACAGCATGACGCGCTTTATTCCCGCCGAAGGCTATGCGCCCTTGTTTGGGATCAACTGGCATCCCACCGAGTTTGGAAGCGTAAACGAGCCGCTCAATCTCTTTACCAACCGTTTGCGTGTTCATTATTTCAATTCAACCGCCTCGAATGTGTTTATTCTTCCCTTTTTTCCCGAAAGCATTGACAGCGTTCGGATCGACGGAATTACCGACACGGGATATTCGGTCTCGGGCGACCGTTTGACTGTTTCAAGGATCGGCAGTGACGTTGAGATCGCCTTTACGATGATGCTGGAATCGGATCACCTCACCCGTTTGCGGCAGGCAAAGCGGCTTTATGCCGACCGACT
>JAFTXB010000013.1 GCA_017461825.1 Clostridia bacterium | reverse complement strand
GGTCATCCGCATGGAGTGCGAAGCAGTTGCAAAAACTGAAGAAGCTCCTGCCGAAGAAGCAACGGTTACTGCCGAAGCCGCTGAGGCTCCCGCAGACGCAGAGTAATTCTCTGCCCGCGCATTTTGAAGAAGGAGGCGTTTTTAGATGTCCAGTTTGAATCTTAACAAAGTCATTCTTTGCGGAAGACTTACTGCTGACCCCGAATTAAGACAAACTAATAGCGGAATCGCTGTCGTTCGTTTCACACTCGCTGTCAACCGTCGAATGAGCAAAAACGCAGACGGCTCTCAAAATCAACAGGCTGATTTTATCAGTGTGGTTGCATGGAGAGACCGTGCTGAGTTCATCGCACGTTATTTCCGCAAGGGCTCTGCACTTTGCATCACAGGTTCCATTCAAACCAGCACTTGGCAGGATCAACAGGGTCAGAAACGCTATGCTACCGAGGTTATTGCAGACGATGCAATGTTTGTCGACAGCAAAAATGAAAACGGAGCCGGAGGACAGTACAGTACCGACTCCTACAATGCGCCGTCTTATTCCTCGTCACCCGCAAGTGCGCCAAAGTTCGAGGAACTCAAGACCGACGACGATCTGCCCTTCTGATCGCAGAAGCGGCAAACAAAATTTGAACAGGAGGATTTCATAAGATGGATACACAAAAGACTGAAGCAGTGGTTCGCCCGGCTCGTCCGGCAACCCCCAACCGCAGAAGAAGAAAGGTTTGCGTTTTCTGCGCAGACAAGGTTGCTTTCATTGATTATAAGGACAGCGCAAAACTGCGCAAGTTCATCAGCGAGCGCGGCAAGATCCTGCCCAGAAGAATTTCGGGCACTTGCGCCGTTCACCAGAGAGAGCTCAACACCGCCATCAAGCGCGCACGCAACATGGCTCTTCTGCCTTTCGTAACCGACTAATTAAAAAATTTTCCCGACGGACAAAAGATCCGTCGGGATTTTTTATTTGAATATTTTGGTAAAGTGGGGACTTTTTTGTCCCCACGAAAAAGCGTTTAAAAGAGCACGCTGTATTCCCCTTCATTAGAACCGAGAGGCAAGCAATTTTTTGCCACAAATGTTCCGTCGCGGTAAATTCCCGCCTCTTCTCCGTCCATTGCACGGCGGAATTGCAAATGATATTCCAAACCGCGATAGCTGCGCTTCACCGCATACGAATCCCAATCCGAAGGCACGCGCGGCGTAATATGCAGTCCGTCAAAATCGGCTTCCACACCAAGCAAACGGTCAAACCCTGCATGAATCAACCAAGCGGGAGTAGCGGTAAACCAAGAAAACAGGTTCATACCAAAACAGGGAGAATCGGGTCCAAAGTGTACATTGCCCGTGCAGTAAGGCTCGCTCGTTCGGCGGCTGTCCGAGTTGTCGGGATGATTGGGCAAAAGACGCATAAATGTATCGTAAGCGTCATCATATTCACCTGCCGCGACATCGGCATAAACCTTAAAGGTACCGCCGTGCAGATAGACCGCAGCATTTGCAAAGGTTCCCGGTAGCTGTCCGCTAATACGTCCGCAGGTCTTGTCATTGACATATGGCGGATACAGAAGCAGAGGACCAAAAACTGTCGTCAAATACACATTTACCGACCGACGGATCTGCTTGATCCGCTTCGGATCATCCTCAATTCCCGTAAATATCGCCCACGCCTGCGGATTGAGATAGATCTTCCCTTCCTTGCAACGCGAGGAACCAATCGGCAAGCCGTCACTCTTAAAGCCGTAGACATACCATTTTCCGTCCCATGCAACATCACGCACAATTTTTTTGTACTCGGCATTGCGCGCGCGCATCAGATTGGCTTTTGTTTGATCTCCTACAGCATCATAGATCTGCGCCATACAATCCTGTGCCCAGTACGCCTGCATGGTCGCCCAGGCAGAGGTTGCAGTACCGTTTTGATTTACGCCCGAAAGCCCATCAAGCCAGTCACCGTCGCGCATCAAAACCAAGCCGTTAGCGCCTCTGTTTACATAAGGATAGTTCACCATTTTCCAAAGGTGCTCTTCCACCGTTTCACACGCATCACTGTCAAAATATGGCAGCTTTTCCTGCAAAAAGCCAAAATCCCCCGTCTCCTTAAGATATTGCAGAACCGTGCAAGGCGCCCACAAGGGACAATCCACAAAATCGTCCTTGTCGGTCAATCCCGCATAGGAATCGTAGCCGCGCATCGAATGTCCATCGGAATAAACATGGCTGAGAGCTTCGATCATACGGGCCTTTGAGTAGTCGGGACGAATCAACATCGCCCCCCAGCAATCCTGCAAAACATCGCGGAACCCGCCGTTTTGCGAGTTGCGGTTATAAACATAGGTCAGCCCAAGCTGATATTTGAGCCATGTGTTGAGAAAACGCTCCAGATTTTTGTCTGGCAGGACGCAGGTGTTGTGGGAAAATTCATCCTTCCAATGCGCCAGTGTATTCTCCCAAGCGGCCTCAGCCACCTTGCTGTCGATGTATTTTCCCGCCGTAGCTAACGTCGATTCGGCTTGCTCGGACGCAGCGGATACCACCGTGCGCTTTACACTCTCCCCAGCGTCAAGCTTCACGTCAGCATAAAGATTCACATATGTATAGGGAAAATCCTTGTAAACCGCGGGATCCTTTTTGTGCGTACAAAGCTTTTTTTCTACCTTTTTTTCAACCATTCCGCTCGTATACCCTTCCGCAGTAAAGGTCCCGTACAGCGTGTCAAATGGCTTTCCGATCTCGGGTGCTGTTGCCATATATCCGCTTGCCACAGAAGCAACCGAAAGCTTTTCGCAGGGGCGCTTATTACCGTATTTTATGATATGGTTGTGAAAAGTCCATGTCTGCTGCGCATGAATGCGCAAACGGCGTGTCTTGCCATCGGTATTGCGCAATTCGATCAACCAACACTCGCAGTAGGCATCGGTCGGTACAAAAACACGCACACGGTAAGCAATTCCCGCCTCTTCACCCAAAAATTCCGAGCAACCCGGGGTCACTTTACAGGTAACGTGACGCGAATCAAAGAGATTGACCGTTTCACCGCTTTCCAAATCAAAAACCTCCAGCACACGCTTGCCGTCTAAGTCGCGCACCAAATACAGCTCTGTATTATAGTAACGTGTCACACGATTGTAAAATCCGCCAAAGACCGTATATCCCTCACCTCTGTTGGATATAACCGAGGCAAATTTATCGTTATACAGCATATTCAACCATTGGCGCGGTGTATCGGGATCGGTAACGGTATACGTATTCCCGTCCTCTGAAAAATAGCCAAACCGACGTGTCGTGTCGTAATGATCTTCAAAATCATTGTAGCATTCACGCACGTCTATCGAATATTTGCGTTCTTCTGTTTTTTTCATAAGGATCCTCCATGATAGTCTTTCAATAATATTATATATCATTAAAAATCAAAATACTATCATGAAAGCACACAATATAATCAAAAAACAAACCACTATCAATCAAACCAAAAAAACGCAACCGTTTTGTTCTATTTTGCCCAAAAACATAGAAAATGAAAATATTTTAAAAAAATTACAAAAACCCCCTTGCATTTCGTTTTCTTTGCGGTATAATATATAATGTTGAATTATGGGCTTTTTCAAAAAAGCAAAAAATTGACGGAGGTTCAAACAAAAATGAAAAAACTCGAAAAGCTTTCCAATTTTGAAGGTGTGAAGGGTCCCGTACTGACCGTCGTGATGGACGGCGTGGGCTTGGCTCCCGACACCGTCTCCAATGCTGTCACAGGCGCATACACCCCCAATCTCGATGCACTGCTGAAAAACTACCCCACCGTGTCGCTCAAAGCACACGGAACCGCCGTAGGACTTCCCTCCGACGATGACATGGGCAACAGCGAGGTCGGCCACAACGCCCTTGGCGCAGGTCAGGTATTCGCACAGGGTGCCAAACTGGTATCAAACTCGATCGAAAGCGGAAAAATGTTCGCTTCGGCTACCTGGCAGGAGCTGATCTCCAATGTTAAGACAAACAACTCCACCCTGCACTTCCTCGGTCTTTTCTCCGACGGTAATGTGCATTCTCACATCGACCACCTCAAAGCTATGCTGACGCAGGCAAAGAAAGAGGGTGTTGCTCGCGTTCGCGTGCACATTCTGCTCGACGGCCGTGACGTTGGTGAGACCTCTGCGTTTGACTATATCGATCCCTTTGAAGAATTTCTTGCAAGCCTCAATGATGCGGGATTTGACGCACAGATCGCATCGGGCGGTGGACGCATGACCATCACCATGGACCGCTATGAAGCAAACTGGTCAATGGTCGAGGCAGGCTGGAAGACCCACGTGCTGGGCGATGGCAGACTGTTTGCATCTGCTCACGAGGCGGTTCAGACCTACCGCGATGAGCTGAAGGTCATCGACCAGGATCTCCCCGCGTTCGTCATCGGCAAGGACGGCAAGGCAGTCGGCACGGTTGAGGACGGCGACAGCGTGATCTTCTTCAACTTCCGCGGCGACCGCTCGATCGAGATCTCCAAGACCTTCGACGCACCCGAGGGAGCGTTTGACAAGTTTGACCGCGTGCGCGTTCCCAAGGTGGTTTACGCAGGTATGCTCGAGTACGACGGCGACTTGCACATTCCCGCAAAATATCTGGTTTCTCCCCCCGAGATCACCAACACCATGAGCGAATACATGGCAAACACGGGTATTCCCGTGCTCGCGATCTCCGAGACCCAGAAATACGGTCACGTCACCTACTTCTGGAACGGCAACCGCTCCGGAAAGTTCTCCGAGGTGCTGGAGACCTATATCGAAAAGCCCTCCGACATCGTTCCCTTCGAGCAGCGTCCCTGGATGCAATGCGCTGAGATCACCGACAAGATGATCGAGCTGGTGGAATCGGGCAAGTACGATTATATCCGCGTGAACTATCCCAACGGTGACATGGTCGGTCACACCGGCAACTTCGCCGCTACCAAGATCTCGGTCGAGGCGCTGGATCTCCAGCTGGCTCGTCTGCTCCCCGTCATCGACAAGATGGGCGGCGTTGCCATCATCACCGCCGACCACGGCAACGCCGACGAGATGTACGAAGTGGACAAGAAGGGCAATGTGAAGTACGACAAGAACGGTAAACCCAAGGCAAAGACTTCTCACACATTGAACCGCGTTCCCTGCATCATCTACGACAATCAAAACAAGGACGCCTACACCGTGAAGGCTGACAACGGTCAGTTCGGCCTCTCCAGCGTCGCCGCTACCACCGTCAACCTGATGGGCTACGACGCCCCCGCTATGTGGGATGAGAGCATTATTGAAATTAAGTAATCTAAATTGAGGCTTCGCCTCAAACTCCACCAGCCCTTCTTGAAAGAAGGGCTGGATCCCAAGAACTTTTATGAAGGGCGGAAGAATGGTCTGTACC
>JAFTXB010000188.1 GCA_017461825.1 Clostridia bacterium | reverse complement strand
TCAAAGAAGATTTGCGATTCTCATTGACACCGCGGAGAAAAAATTGTATAATAAATAGAGATACATCTGAAAGGACGAAAAAATGGAAAAACTGCGTGAAATTTTAAAAAATATGCACCCCGATGTGGATTTTGACACCGCCACCGATCTGATCGGCGAGGGCGTGCTCGATACTTTGGATATTGTCACGCTGATCACCGAGATCAACAGCGAGTTTGACGTGGCGATCCCCGCCGAGGAGGTCGTTCCCGAAAACTTTGACAGTGCCGCGTCGATTTGGGCGCTTATCGAACGCCTCGACGAGGAATGATCTGACAGGCTGACGATGCAATTTACATCACTTTCATTCGTGCTGTTCGCGGCTGTGACCGTGGGGCTTTATTATTTGATCCCCAAGCGCGCGCAATGGTGGCTGCTGCTTGCCGCAAGCTACGTGTTTTACTTTTTTGCGGGGGCGGAGTACCTGCTCTTTATTTTGTACACCACCTGCGTCACGTATTTTACCGCGCGGTGGATGCAGAGCCGTGCCGACCGCGAGGACGCGTATGTTTTGGCGAACCGCGACACCATGGAAAAATCAGCGCGCAAGGAGTACCGCGCAAACGAGAAGAAAAAGCGATTCCGCATCCTCGTTGGCGGACTTCTTTTGGGCTTTGGCATGCTTGCTGTGCTCAAATACACGGCGTTCGTGCTCACGGGGGTCAACGGAATTCTTTCGGCATTTGGCGCGAGCGGGATCAACATTCCGTCGCTTCTTTTGCCACTGGGCATTTCGTTTTACACCTTCCAGTCGATGGGCTATCTCATTGACGTGTACCGAAAAAAGACACACGCCGAGCAAAATTTCTTTCGGCTTGCGCTGTTTGTGTCGTTCTTTCCTCAACTCGTGCAGGGGCCCATCAGCCGCCATTCGAGCTTGTCCGAGCAGCTCTTTTCGGAGCACAGCTTTGACGGTTTTTCGTTCCGTTCGGGGCTGGCGCGTGTTGCTTGGGGCTTTTTCAAAAAGATGGTGGTCGCCGACACGGCAATGATCGGTGTCAAGGGGCTTGTAGAGGGCAGTGCGTTTACAGGCGCGTACGTGTTTGTTTTGATCGTCTTGTATTCGATCGAAATTTACGCCGATTTTACGGGCGGCATCGATATTACCATCGGTCTTTCCCAAATGCTCGGTATTAAGCTTGCCGAAAACTTTGACCGTCCTTTTTCGTCACGCTCGACCAAGGAATACTGGCGGCGCTGGCACATCACCATGGGAACATGGTTTACCGACTACGTGTTCTATCCGCTGTCGGTCTGTACCCCCATGCAACGGCTTTCCAAATGGTCGCGCGCAAAGCTTGGCGCGGGGCTGGGAAAGCGCATCCCCGTCTATCTCGCCACCGTCGTGACGTGGTTTCTCACCGGCTTTTGGCACGGCGCGGGGCTGAATTTTATCGTTTGGGGACTGCTCAACTGCCTGGTTATCCTCGTTTCGCAGGAATTACAGCCGCTTTACAACCGTTTTGGCGCAAAATTTCCGCGCCTTGTTGCTTCAAAGCCGTGGGAAAAATGGCAGATGGTGCGCACGTTTCTGCTCATGGGGCTGATCCGCTCGCTCGACTGCTACCGCGACGTGGGGCGCACCTTTCGCTTGTGGGGCACGATGTTCACCAAATTCAACTGGGGCGAGCTGTTTTCGGGCGGCATGACCTCGTTTGGGCTGACGCTTGCCGAGTGGTGCGTGATCGGGTGCGGTGTCGTTCTCATGTATCTCGCAAGCCGGCTTGGGCAGGACGAGCCCGTGCGTGAGAAATTGGCGCGCCGTCCCGTGCTGCTTTGTGCCTGCGTCTGTCTGCTTGTGCTCGCCATTCTGGTCTTTGGCGCGTACGGCATCGGCTTTGACGCTTCGGCGTTTATTTACGATCAGTTCTGATAATGGAAAGAAATTATATGAAGAAAAAAACGATCATCGGCTGTGTGTGCATCACGCTTGCCACCGTTGTGCTGCTTGGCTTTTTGCAGGCGTTGCTTGTGCCAAAGTACATGACGCAATCGCGTGAGGGTGCGCTGATCGCCGAATATTATCTTGAAAAAGAGCCCGACCATGACGTACTGTTTGTGGGCGACTGCGAAGTGTACGAAAGCTTTACCCCCCCCACGCTTTGGGAGGAATACGGCATCACGTCCTACATTCGCGGCTCGGCACAGCAATTGGCGTGGCACTCCTATTACCTTTTGGAGGAGACCTTGCAACGCGAAACGCCAAAGATTGTGGTGTTCAACGTGCTGTCGCTCAAGTACGGTGCGCCGCAAAACGAGGCTTACAACCGCATGACGCTGGACGGCATGAAGTGGTCGTCCTCCAAGATCGATGCCATCAGAGCCTCGATGACAGACGAGGAGAGCTTTGCGTCCTACGTTTTTCCGCTCCTGCGATTCCACAGCCGCTGGAAGGAGCTTGGAACCGAGGATTTTACATACCTGTTCTCGCGTGACAAGCTGTCGCACAACGGCTATTTGATGCAAACGCGCGTCAAGGGGGGAAAATCGGACATTGAGCCGTCGCCGCTTGCCGACTACACCTTGCCCGAAACATCAATGGCGTATCTTGACAAAATGCGCGCGCTGTGCGAAGAAAAGGGTGTGACGCTTATACTCATCAAAGCACCGACCAACGATTGGAAATACCATTGGTACGACGAGTGGGATGAGCAGATCATCACCTACGCCGCCGAAAACGGCGTGGATTATTACAATTTTATTCCGCTGGATGATCAAATCGGCATTGATTGGCAGACCGACACCTACGACGGCGGGGTGCACCTCAACGTTTACGGAGCCGAAAAGCTGACCGCGTACTTTGGTGCGATCCTTGCCGAAAAACATGGGCTTACCGATCGCTCGGGAGATGCCGAATTGAACGCCCTCTGGCAAGAAAAGCTGGATGATTACTACGCCGAGCGCAACGCGGCGAACGAATGAAAGGAATGAACATGAAAAAAATAATTTGCATACTGCTGTCGATTTTAACACTTTTTACATTCGTCTCCTGCGGAGGCGGAGAAGCCGATACCGACGCGAAAAAATACGTCTTTGTATCGGGGAATGTTACTGTAAAGCTTGACGATCCCGCCGAGCCGATCCTCTCCGCTCTCGGTGAGCCTCGGCAGTACAGCGAATCGCCCTCCTGCGCCTTTGACGGACTTGACAAAGTGTACGTCTACGCGGGCTTTAAGCTACAAACGTACCCCCAAAACGGCAAAGATTTCATCCTTTCGGTCGAACTGACCGACGATTCGGTGGCAACGCCCGAAGGAATCTCGATCGGTGCGGGGAAGGATCAGGTCATCACTGCCTACGGTACGCCCGACAGCGAAACCGACACCTCGCTGACCTACAAAAGCGATGCCTCCAAAATCACCCTCCAATTCCTCCTCCGTGACGGCAAAGTGACCAATATCCAATACCAAAAAGTCACCGAATAAACCGCATAACCAAGAAAACGCCCCCTCATCGGGGCGTTTTTTTCGTGGGGAACGCGGGGGCGCGATTTTTGGGGACGCGGTTTTTGGGGAAACTTTTGAACAAGTTTCCCCAAACCCCTTCAAAACTTTAACAAAGGGTTTATTGGATAGAGCGGGGAAGTCTCTGCCTCGTTCCTTTGTAGGAGCTTTCGCGTCCGCAACAACCGCATATCACAGCACAAACAGCAAGCACGAAAAACGGGACGAGCAAGCCCGTCCCCTACAAACGAACCCCCACCGCCGCACAAACAAAAAACGCACAAATTTTGGCTTTGATCCAATCCCCTTTTATTAAAAGGTTTTGGTAGAGGGGGTGTGGGGGAGCCCCCTTTTCCAAAAGGGGGCTCCCCCACAAAACCACTAACAAACCTCCCCCACAAAAACTTTCCAAAGCGGCATATTTTGAAGGGTGTACGAATAAAAAGATAAAAAGGAGGCGATCAAATGAACATTGAAAAGACCGAGATGCACGCCACGGTGCGGGAGGGCTACCAGATCCTGCTTCGAGCCGAAGCTGCTTTGCTGATGCCCACCGATCAGCCAAAGCTGCGTGCGTTTTATGAAAAGCTGGCAAATACATGTATGAAATGGGCAACCGAAGTACACGGTGAGGGCTTGCGAAAGGATTTTTTAGCATTGGAAAGTGTCCGCGAGCGATCGTCATTTCGCACGCAGCGCTATCGGTTGGGCATGCGGATCGCATACGAGGATGCGTGTTACGCGGCAATTATATGCGAATCCAACCTCACCGATCAGTGGCGTGAACCGCAAAAAAGCTATCACCGCATTTCACACGTTTGGGATATACGCGAAGAGACAGTCCTGCCGCTTTCGCAGATACTGTCGCGTTTTGGCATGCATCTCGGCAAAAGCCTTTTGCCGTTCAAGCCCGACGGCGTTTATCCCGAGGGCAATTTTGTTGTTTGCTTTCGAAATGTCACCGAAAACACGCCGTTTCTCGAGAAAAAATTGCCGAGATCGGCTTTGAATCCCGAAAAAAGGGAAAAAAATCAAAAAATGGAAAAAAACAACTAAAAAACCTTGCAATTTAATTTGTGTTGTGATATAATTTAAAAAAAAGTCGGAATGATATTATTTGTAGAGAAAAAATGACGGGGAACCCGATGGGAGGTTTTTATGTCAAGAGAATCAATTTTAAAGATCAAGGAAGCCGAGGACACGGCATTGCACACGGTTGAGGATGCAAAACGCCGTGCGAGAGAGATGATCGAGCAAGCCGAGCTGGAAGGCAAGGCTTTGTGCGAGCGCACCGAACGCGAGGCAACGGCGGAGTATACCGCAATGCTGGAACAGATCCGCGAGAGATGCGCACGGCTTTCCGAAAAAAGCACAGCCGAAACCGACGTGGAGATCGCGGCACTGCGGCGTGAAGTCAATTTGCGCCGCAAGATCGCCGAAAAGATCATTGTCAGGGGGGTTGAGTCAAAATGTCGGTAAGTACAATGAAAAAGATCACCGTCCTTGCCTATGAAGCGGATGCGGATGCCATTGTACGCCGACTGATGAACCTGCGATGCGTGGATATACGAAACGCGGGTACGGGAGAGGGGCTTTTGCCGATCCACAGTGCCAAAAACGATGCCCGTCGGGCAGAATCGGAACGGCGGATCGCGGCAATCAAACGCGCCATCCCGCATCTTGCCAAGTATACCTCGCGCCGACGAGGCTTTGGGCGTACGGTTCATCGGATCGACCGCGCCGAGTTCGTCAAAAACGGCAGTGCCGACAGGGCATGGCAGGCGGTTGAAAAAACGCTTGCCGCCGTTGACCGCATGGACAGTCTTGTTGCCGAGCGTACCGCAACACTTCAATTGGCGGAGTCTCTTGTTCCGTGGCTTGGGTATGACGCACCGCTCGATGCGCTCGGGTCGGCTCGGACAAGCGTGATCATGGGAGCATATCCATCAAAAACCGATCCCGCCATGCTCCGTCAAACCTTGGAAGAGGCAGGGGCTTATGTTGAGGTGGTGACGCACGACGAAAGCGGGCTGTATCTTTCGCTAACGGTGTTGCGCGAGGATGAGAGCGCGATCGAACGGCTTCTCGCTTCGGGCGGGTTCCTCAAGGCGGATCTTCCGCGTCTCAATGCCACGGCACGCGCGGCATCCGAGCAGGCAGAGGAACGGATAGCAAAGATCGAATCCGAGTTGTTTTCGGCAGAGGAGCAGCTCCGTGACATGGCGGAATTTCTCGATGACGTTGAGATCCTTTACGATATCGAGGCAACCACGGTCAACGTTTGCTTGCAAAAGCGAAAGCTGGCGGCAACGAGGAGCTGTGTGGTGCTTGAGGGATGGATTCCCGCCGATGCCGAGGAGATCGTTACACACGCGCTTTCAAAATTTGAGTGCGCATGCGAGTTAGCTGAGCCGGAGGAGGGCGAGGAAGCACCCGTCCTTTTGCGAAACAACCGCTTTGCAACCACCTTTGAGTGGGTCATTGGCATGTATTCGTATCCCAAATACGGCACCTTTGATCCCACGTTTATCATGAGCATCTTTTATTTTCTGATCTTTGGCATGATGTTTGCCGACGTAGGCTACGGGCTTTTGTTGGTGCTGGGTTGCTTTGGCGGCATCAAGCTGCTCAATCCCAAGCCGGGAATGCGCCGCATGCTCGCGATGTTCGGATATTGCGGAATTTCCTGCATGATCATGGGCGTGTTGTTTGGCGGATGGTTTGGAAACCTGCCAACGGCGATCATGAACAGCTTTGTCTATCATGCCGACGGTGTGGCTGAGACCACCCCCATCGGAAAGTTTTTCTACAACGGTCTCATTTTTAACCCCATCGATTCTTCCACAAGCTTTTTGGTACTGTCGTTGGCGGTTGGTGAGATCCATTTGATCGCGGGTATGGCGATCAATATGATCGAGACCTGCAAAAAGGGCAGAGTGCTCGAGGCGATCTGCACCACGGTTCCGTTTTGGGTGCTGTTCCTCGGCATCGACCTTTTGGCTCCGTCGCTGGTCGTGGATATGCTCATCACCGATCCCGCGGGCGTTTCGGCTTCTCTGCGCGAGACCTTTGCGCTTCTGTCCGTGATCGGAAAATATACCATGTTTGCCGGCTTTGGCTTGATCCTGCTGTTTAACGGTGTGGGGCAAAAGAGCTTTATGGGCTGGCTTACAAAGGGACTTGGAGGCTTGTATTCGCTGATCAGTTTTGCGTCGGATCTGTTGTCCTATTCGCGTATTCTTGCCCTCGGCTTGGTCGCGGGCGTTATCGCGCAGGTCATCAATATGATGACAAATATGGGTGCGGGCAGTGCAGCGGGCTTTGTGTTTATGCTGATCGTCATGATCGCGGGGCACGTGCTCAACCTTGCCATCAACCTTCTGGGAACCTTTGTACATGCGGCACGTTTGCAGTATATCGAGTTTTTCGGAAAATTTTACGAGGACGGCGGCGAGCCGTTTGACCCCGCTCTTCCGGTGGAGGAATATACCGAAGAGCTTTTGGACGAACCCAATTAAAATCAAAATATAAAGGAGTTTGAAAAATGGAAATTTGGGCTGAAATTATGAAAGGTATTTTTACCGGAAACAACCTTGCCATTGCGGGTGCCGCTTTGGCAACGATCCTGCCGGGTATCGGTTCGGCAAGAGGTGTCAACATGGTGGCAAAGGCTACCGCTGGGCTGATTAGCGAGGATCCAAACAAGTACGGTAAATCCATGCTGCTTCAGGCACTTCCCATGACGCAGGGTATTTACGGAATGGTCGCGGCGTTTCTGATTATGATCACCTCGGGCATTATGGGCGGCGATGCCGCTTTGGCTGTTGGCGAGGGTGGCTACTATCTCTTTGCCGCTTGCCCCATCGCGTTTGGCGGTCTGTATTCCGCAATCAAGCAGGGCGAGGTCGCGGCAGCTGGTATCTCGGTTCTGGCAAAGCGTCCCGACGCTGTAGGTAAGGCTGTTATTTCGGCATCCTTTGTTGAGCTTTACGCAATTTTGGCATTGCTCATTTCCTTGTTGCTGATCCTGTGATCACGGCTTCACAACATACCGAAGGAGGGAGCGCCCGAATGGCAATGAACGGACTTGAAAAAATAACCGATAAGATCCTTGCCGAGGCAGGGGCAGAATCCCAAAAGATCCTTGCCGAGGCAGAGGAAGAGTGCGCGCGGATCAGGGCAACGTATGCCGAAAAAGCACAGGCGATCCGTTTGCGTGTTGCCGATGAGGCGGAGAGAGAGGGGATCGATCTGGTCTCCCGCTCAAAAAACGGAGCCGCAACGCAAAAACGCAACGCTTTGCTCCGTGTGCGCGGGGAATTGGTGGACGAAACGTTTGATATGACGTTGATGGCGTTAAGGTCGCAAAGCGATGAAAAATACACCGAAATGCTCACGGGGCTGCTGTGCGCGGCGTTTTTGGAGCAGATGGAGGCGGAGATCACGGGCCGTACCCTTTACGGCGAGGAGGATGCCATCGCGCCCGAACGCTATGAGGTTCTTTTCAATTCCTCCGACCGCGATCGCTACGGTGCCGCTGTTCTTGCGGGGGCACGCTTGAGGCTTGCGGCAAAGGTCGATGCGGAAAAGCTTGAAATGCTTACCCTGTCCGATCAAACCGTCAATATCGACGGCGGCTTGATCCTGCGTTGCGGCGAGGTGGAATCCAACTGCTCGCTCTCGCTTTTGTTTGCCGATTTG
>JAFTXB010000187.1 GCA_017461825.1 Clostridia bacterium | reverse complement strand
TGCAAGCATGACTCCTGCGGCAAAGGAAAGAACGATATCCGAAAATTGATGGGAAATCTTTTTAAATAGGAATCCGACCGCCGCGCCGATCACGGTCGCCCCGCCGACTCCCAGGGCGGTGAGTAATACAAGCTCCATAGATGCCTCCTATGTATGCGGAACCGTTTTGGTTCCGTTTTTGTTTTTAAATTTCTGAAAACTGATCTTTTCCAACTCCGCAGAGCGGGCAGACAAAATCTTCGGGGAGATCTTCAAACTTGGTCCCCGGAGCTATCCCATGATCGGGAGCTCCCACAGCCTCGTCATATTCCCAGCCGCAAACATCGCAACAGTATTTTTTCATGGCTTTTCTTCCTTTCTTGCTTTTTGCATTTATAGTATACCCGTTTTTCTCGCGAATTTCTGTGACTTGGTCACGTTTTTTGCAAATTATTTATAAAAAAAGCAAAAGCGGTAATACTGTGATTACAGAACAAAAAAAGGAGAATGTTTTTATGATTGAACAGGATACGGTAAAGCTTTTGCGTGAGTGTGACGCAGGGGTGAAAATGGGAACGAAGTCGATCGATGACGTTTTGGACTATGTGCGTTCGAGCAAACTCAAACAATATCTAACCGATTGTAAGCGAGAGCACGATAAGCTCAACAGCGAGATACAAGAGCAACTGGCGCGCTATCACGATGAGGGGAAGGATCCGAATCCGATGGCAAAAGGAATGTCGTGGCTGAAGACGAATGTGAAGCTTGTGATGGACGAATCGGACGAAACGGTTGCTGATCTGATGACAGACGGATGCAATATGGGGGTCAAATCGCTCAATCGCTATCTCAATGAATATGAGGCAGCCGATGAGTTCTCAAAGGATATCGCCAAGCGTCTGATCAATCTGGAAGAACGGCTTGCAGTAGATATCCGAAGCTTTTTATAAAAAGGATGTGCCCGTCGTGTAAATGCTTTTGACACGGTGGGCATTTTCTTGTGCTGATAAGTATTGCATTTTTTTCTCAAAAATGGTATAATATAAAAAATGAGACGATAAAACGAAAGGGGGAGAGACGGTGATGCAACGTTCGCCCAAGCAGACCTTTTTGCGTTCACAGCTTGTATTGCTCAAGCCGTTTTTGTCGGGGTGCTCGCTTGCTACAGCGAGACGCGGACAGGACAAGCTTGGTAAACTGATGGCAAGCTCTCTGCGGCATGATGTGCAAAGTGAGGATCTTTTGCTCGGTGAAATGGAATGTGCCATGCTTACACCGCATGATCTGATTTCGGACGGTGTGATCCTCTATCTGCACGGCGGTGGATATACAGCAGGTAATCTTGCTTACGCCAAGGGTTTTGGAACCGTCCTTTCGGCAAAATGCGGCATTCGTGTGTTTTGTGCCGCCTATCGGTTGGCACCCGAGCATCCTTTTCCAACAGCGCTTGACGATGCGCTTGATGCTTACGGCTATTTGCTGTCACACGGCTTTGCTCCCTCGCAGATACTTATATGCGGTGAGAGCGCGGGCGGCGGATTGTGCTATTCGCTTTGTCTGAAACTAAAGGAAAAGGGAAGGACGCTTCCGGCGGGGATCATTGCCATATCTCCGTGGACAGATCTGACCGCGTCTGGGGAGTCCTATCTTACAAATGAAAAAAATGATCCTTCCATGACAAAGGCTCGTTTGAAATATTATGCCGATTGTTATGTTTACGGTGCGCTTTCCGAGGATAAGGCACTGTATCCAAAAACAAACCCTGATCCCGAGGATGATATACGTGTTAAGCGCGATCCGCGGATATCGCCTTTGTTTGGCGAGCTTGATAAAATGCCGCCGTCACTTATTTTCGTGGGAGGTGATGAGATCATGCTGGATGACGCGCGCTTGATGCATGAAAAGCTTTTGGCATCGGGGTGTGAATCCGAGTTGAGCGTTGCTCCCGAGCTGTGGCACGGCTATGTGCTTTACGGACTGAAGGAGCAGGAAAAGGATTTTGACAAAATGCGCCGTTTTATCAAAATCAACGTACCGCATCAGAAAAAACTGCGCTGGATGACGCTTGACAATGCGGCAAAGATCTTTCCCGCGGCACGTCGGCGTAACTGGTGCAACGTGTTTCGCCTTTCCGCTACGCTTTTGGAGGATGTGGATGCCGCTGTGCTGCAAAGTGCGCTCGACGTAACGGTCAGACGCTTTCCGTCAATTGCCGTGCGGCTGAAAACAGGCGTATTTTGGTATTATCTTGAAGAAATCCCCAAAGCACCCGATATCATGGAGGAAAAGCCCTATCCGCTCTCGCGCATGCCGTTTGATGACATTCGCAAATGTGCCTTTCGCGTGATCCTGTACAAGCGGCGCGTGGCGGTTGAGTTTTTTCATGCGCTGACCGACGGCAATGGTGGATTGGTGTTTCTTAAAACCTTGGTTGCCGAATATATTTACCAAAAGCATGGGATAAAGGTGCCCGTGGGGGATGGGATCCTTGACCGCTTGGAGGAGCCTTGCGATGAGGAGATGGAGGATAGTTTCTTCAAATACGCGGGGCCGACAAAGGCATCAAGAAGCGATACCGATGCTTTTAAGATCGCGGGGCGGCGCGAGACCGACGGATTTAAGACCAATACCACCTTTATATTAGATGCCGACGCAGTTGTTTCCGAGGCGAAACGGCGAGGGGTAACGGTTACGGCGTATACCGTGGCGGCTTTAATGCTGGCGGCTGCCCGTATTCAGGAAAAGCGTGTGCGCCGCATATCGCGCCGAAAGCCCATTAAGGTGCTCATTCCCGTCAATCTCCGTCGGCTGTTCCCATCAAAAACGCTTCGCAACTTTGTTTTGTACGCAACGCCCGGGGTGGATCCCAGACTTGGGGAGTATGAATTTGATGAGCTCTGTCAGATCGTACAGCACCAGATGCAGTTGCAGATCACAAAAAAGCAGATGGCGGCAATGATCGCCACCAATGTTGGCAGCGAAAAGCCGTTTATTTTGCGAGCGGCACCTCTCTTTATCAAAAATACCGTTATGAAGATGGTATTCAACGCAGTGGGGGAGCGTAAATCCTGCTTTACCTTTTCCAATCTCGGTGTGGTCAGAGCGCCCGAGGAATTTTGCCGTTACGTGGAAAGATTGGATTTTGTGCTGGGCGTGCAGGCTTCGGCTCCGTACAATACTTCTGCCATTACCTTTGGCGGGAAAATGTATCTCAATATTATTCGCAACATTGCCGAGCCCGTGCTTGAGCGTGAGATCTATGCCGTGCTTCGCGAGCTGGGGCTTCAGCCCATAGCCGAGAGCAATACGCGCGGAAAGGAGAATTGAAGATGTACTGTATCAAATGCGGAGTAAAGCTCTCCGAGGGGCAAACTGTTTGTCCCATCTGCAACACGGGGGTATACCACCCGGATATTCCCGTAAAGGATCAACCAACCTATCCCAAAAAGGAATTTCAATCCGAAGAGTTTAATCGTCACGGGCTGTTATTTGTGATTACGGTGCTATGGCTTTTGCCAACTTTTCTGCCTATGGTTTTTGAGCTTTCCTGGCATGGAGCTGTGGGGTGGTCGGGGTATGTTTTGGGAGCGTCGCTCATATCCTATGTTACTCTTGTTTTGCCGTTTTGGTTCAAAAACGCCAATCCCGTTATTTTTGTTCCTTGCGATTTCGCTGCCGCAATGCTGTATCTTTTGTATATCGACCTCACCCTCGGAGAAGGCTGGTTTTTGCCGTTTGCGTTCCCCGTGGCGGCGGTTCTGGGGCTGATCGTAACGGCAATTGTTACGCTTTGCCGATATCTGCCGCGCGGAAAGCTGTTTGTCTTTGGTGGGGCGCTCATCGCACTGGGGGCATGGACGCAAATGATCGAAATTCTCATCCGTGTGGTGTTTGGCGTGCATTTTACGGTGATCTGGTCACTGTTTTCCTGCGCTACGCTTTTGGTGTTGGGGCTGATGCTGATCGTTATTGGAATCGTGCGCCCGTTACGGGAATCGCTTTATAAGATCTTTTTTATCGGACGCTGACATCCTCTTTTGTTATTTTTTTGACGTTTTTTTTGAAAACTATAGACAAACGTGTCAAAATGTGGTATCATATTATTATCTTTTAACAACAGTTCGGGAGGGAACGACCATGATGACCGATATTGAAATTGCCCAGTCGGTGGAGATGAGACCGATCACCGAGATCGCAAAGGCGGCGGGCATTGAAGACAAGTATTTGGAGCAATACGGAAAATACAAGGCGAAGATCGACCTGTCGCTGCTCAAGGAGAGCAAAAGAGGCGACGGAAAGCTGATCCTCGTCACAGCAATCACCCCTACCCCTGCGGGCGAGGGGAAGACCACAACCACCATAGGGCTTGCCGACGGTATGAAGCGTATCGGTAAAAATGTTATGGTGGCACTTCGTGAGCCGTCTTTGGGGCCTGTATTCGGCATCAAGGGCGGAGCCGCAGGCGGTGGCTGGGCGCAGGTGGTACCTATGGAGGACATCAACCTGCACTTTACGGGTGACTTCCACGCCATCGGCGCGGCAAACAACCTGCTGGCGGCAATGCTGGATAATCACATCTATCAGGGAAATGCCCTGAATATCGATCCTCGCCGTATCACTTGGAAGCGTTGCGTGGATATGAACGACCGTCAGCTCCGCTTTGTGACAGATGGCTTGGGCGGACGTGTCAACGGCGTGCCGCGTGAGGACGGATATGACATCACCGTTGCTTCCGAGATCATGGCGGTATTCTGCCTTGCAAGCTCGATTACAGACCTCAAGGAGCGCCTGTCGCGTATCGTGGTGGCGTATACGTATGACGAAAAGCCCGTGACGGCAGGGCAACTTGGTGCGGTCGGTGCAATGGCGGCGCTACTCAAGGATGCACTCAAGCCTAACCTTGTGCAGACTCTGGAGGGCACTCCCGCATTGGTACACGGCGGTCCCTTTGCAAACATCGCGCACGGCTGTAATTCGGTAACCGCTACACGCATGGCAATGAAGCTGGGCGATTATGCCGTCACCGAAGCCGGTTTTGGTGCCGATCTCGGCGCTGAAAAATTCCTTGACATCAAATGCCGCATGGCGGGGCTTACCCCCTCGGCGGTGGTTGTTGTTGCAACCGTCCGTGCGCTCAAGATGCACGGCGGTGTACCCAAGACAGAGCTGAGCGCGGAGAATCTCGAGGCACTCTCAAAGGGGCTTCCCAACCTGCTCCGTCATGTTTCCAATGTGCGCAACGTTTACAAGCTCCCCTGCGTGGTGGCGGTCAACCGTTTCCCCACAGATACCGATGCTGAGATCGAGGAGATCATCCGCGAATGTAAGGCTCTGGGTGTCAACGTCGTTTTGTCCAACGTCTGGGCAGAAGGCGGCAAGGGCGGCGAAGAGCTGGCGCGCGAGGTGGTTCGTCTTTGCGAGGAAGAGCAGGGAGACTTTACCTTCTCTTATGAACTGGATGGAACTATCGAGGATAAGATCGAGGCGATCGTGAAAAAGATCTACGGTGGTGACGGAGTATCCTTCCTGCCGCAGGCAAAGAAGCAGATCGCACAGCTCACGGCACTCGGCTTTGACAAGTGCCCCGTATGTATGGCGAAAACGCAGTACAGCTTCTCCGACGATCCCACGAAGCTGGGCGCACCCGAAGGCTTTACCGTTACCGTGCGCAACGTAAAGGTCAGTGCGGGTGCGGGCTTTGTCGTGGCTCTCACGGGTGACATCATGACCATGCCGGGTCTGCCCAAATCCCCCGCCGCCGAGCGCATCGACGTCGACGAGGACGGCAAGATCACGGGATTGTTTTAAGGGCGTTTTGTCAGAAAACTTTTTGGAAAAAGTTTTCCGACACCTTTCAAAAACTCGAATAAAGTAGTATTGGAATGTTGTGGGATGTCTGTGCCTCGTTCTATCGTTTTCTGACGGTATGGGAAAGTTTGATCACTTTTTCCGAACCATAGCTCCCGCATACCAAAGCCTGCTCTACGCTTAGGCGGAACCACTACCCTAAATGATCTCCAAAATTAGTTTGAATCGAATAGTAATAAAAGAATGAAAAAAAGCACTTTGAAAAAACTTATATCAAGAAAAGCCCCCCTGCGAAAGCGGGGAGGGCTTTTTGCGCCGATTTCTCTGTTGTTGACGGTGCTTGTGCTGGTGTTGACATCATGCGAAAAAGCACCGCCGCAGGACACGTCGGATGTGACGCCGCCTATGATCGAGGGAGCGCATGACATTGAGATCCTTCAAGGCGACGGGATCGCGTATCGCGACGGAGTTCGCGCTATTGATGACCGAGACGGTGAGGTCGTGTTTTGGGTGGACGGATCGGCGGTCGATCCCGAAACGGCGGGAGTATATACGGCTACCTATCACGCAAAGGATGCTGCGGGAAACGAGGCTTCGGTAACGGTTACCGTAACAGTTCTTGAGCGGCGCGTAACCTTTGACGGGCTTTGGGCGGTCGTTGATCCCATCATTGCGGCACAGGGCTTTCGCGGGCAGTCGGTGGGGAAGGTATCGGAGACTTTGTATTGGTATATCAAAGCAAACATGTCTTACACTTCCACATCCGATAAAACCGACTGGGTCTCAGAGGCGCATCGGGGACTGACCGAACACACGGGTGATTGTTTTACCTATTACGCCGTGGCGCGCGCCTTTTTTGAACGTTTGGGGATCGAGGTGATGACTGTGCAAAGAGCACCCAATGTTTTGCCGACAACGCATTATTGGCTACTTGTCAACACGGGCACGGCGGATTCCCCCGCATGGTATCATTGGGACGTATGCCCGCATTACAAGGAACATCCCCTGACCTCCATTCTGCTCACCGACGCCGAATTGCTTGCCTACAACGATCGGGTGGAGCATTACTACACCTTTGACCGATCACTCTATCCCGCAACACCAACCGAATGCTTTGCAAAATAAACGATACCCCTTGCAGGTCCTTCGAACGGATTTTGCAAGGGGCGTTTTTATAATGCTTTTATTTTTGCAGAAAGTTTTTCCCAAAATGGATTATTTCATTCCCAAAATAGCATATGTTAATTGTCTGTTTTATGTTATAATAGAAAGGAACAAGGGAAAAATGTTGTAAGAATGCATAGTTTTCCTTGAAAAAACAAAGCAGATCAAACCGATCTGCAAAAACAGAAAGGAAGAACATCTCATGAAAAAAAGCAAACTCCTACGTTCCCTGTCAATGTTGATCGCGCTTTTGATGGTGCTTTCCACATTGACACTCCTTCCCATCACTGCATCGGCAGAAGGTGAATTTGTCCCTGTTAATACCGCACAAGGACTTAATGAAGCGCTTGCAGCGAATTCAAATGTCAAGCTGACCGCAGATATTGATTTTAACGGCGTGACTTGGACACAGGTTTCCAACTATAGTGGTATTTTTGATGGTGCAGGTTATGCCATTAAAAATTTAAAGCTTTCTAAAACGGGAAACTGGCATGGCATGTTTTATAACTTGAATGGTGCTACAGTTAAAAATCTTTACTTACATGCTTGTACTGACACTTCTATAACTGGTCAATTTATGGCTTTGTTGTCGTGTGTTGCTAACGGAACCAATACAATTGAAAATGTTTGTGTAGCGGGAGAGGTTTCAACAACTACTTATACCGCTGGAAATTATCATGCAGGATTTATTGCACAGGTGCAAAGTGGTGTAACCAATATTATTGGTTGCGAAAGTAAAGTAACAGTAAAAGAAAATAAAATTAATGCTGGTTTTGTAGCGGGAGTAGACTACGATGCTGATTTAAATATGACCGATTGTGTATTTTCCGGTAATCTTTCTCAATGTAATGGTACAGAAACTTGCGCATTTGTAGGACGTGTTAGTGGAGATATCACTTTGAAACGGTGCATTAAACTTGGCAACTCTTGTGATAATGCGGGTCAATGGAGAGGGGCTTTCGTATTTTTAGATGCCTCAAATTTAGGAAGCACTACAGAATACACGGGATCAAATTACACAGCTCCTACGGTTACGCTTGAGGATTGTTATACTACCGCAAATGTGGATAATATTACTGTTATTGCCTCACATACCGGTAATCCAAATCGAGGCGATGGTAAGTTCAATGTTTCCATAGTATATGATGGCGAAGAAACTTATTCGTATGATGCTGCAACGGGTTCGAGTGAACTGCTTTATGTTGAAACAAAGGGAAAAATCAAAATCCTTACATCTGAAAATTTTGCAACCGTATATCCGAATTTCAGCAATTGGGTTGTAACCAACGATACTGTTACTTACGGTTCCAAGACTATTACAAGAGTGACCCCCAAGGGCATTTACGAGATGGAAATGGCTGCGATGGAGGAAACAGTTAATGCAGCAGTGTTTGGCGACAATCAGTACATTCAATACAAAGCAAACGCAAAAGATGCAACTGCAACCGATGTTCGTCTTGTAACTTCTATTACCGGAACCGATTACGACATGGTTGGGTATTTGGTAAGTACTGTTGAGGCAGATGTAACCGCGTTTAATGGCGTTGATGGCATTGTGACCGCAACCAAAACGGTATTTACTTCCATCTTAGTAAATGGAACTCCAGTTGAAGCAGATGGGGACTATTGGTTGGCATTGGGAATCAATGGCATCCCCGCATCTGCTGCCGATACAACCATTTATGTTCGTCCTTACACAATTAAGGGCGGTGCGCTGACACTTGGTAACGTTTCAAGTTTTACGTTGAACAGTGTTAAAGCTTCGGTTCAGGGTTAAATCAAAGGAGGATAGGACAATGAAAAAGCAATATCAAAATCCCACGGCTGAGTACGTTGTACTCATGGAAGAGGATATTTTAACCGCTTCAACGGTCAATCTCTCCGATGAAGAGGGCGACTGGATCCTTAATTGGTCTGACATTTGATTCAGCTAATTTGAAAAAGTACCCCCCGAAGGTCTGACGATCTTCGGGGGCGTTTTTGTAGGGACCGGCGTCCTCGACGGTCCGTTATGAAGGATAATCATTCATGATACGGCTGTAATCGAACAGCGGGACGTCGTGGCGCCGTCCCCTACAAGAGAAAACTGTGGTTACAATATCAAAGC
>JAFTXB010000186.1 GCA_017461825.1 Clostridia bacterium | reverse complement strand
TGAACGATTGCGATCGCTTTTAAAAGCTCCCACGGGATCAACTGCGGCAGAGGTGTATTGGGTAGCGGATCCTCTTCCCGAAAGACCATCATCATTTCGGGCGGCTGTCCTCGTCTGCCCGAGCGTCCCAAGCGTTGCAAAAAGCTTGTAACCGAGTTGGGCGACTGATTTTGCAAAACGCGCTCCAGCCTGCCGATGTCGATACCAAGCTCCATCGTCACAGTCGCGCAGGTGACCGCAAAGCTTTCCTCATCCTTCATTTTCAGCTCGGCTTCTTCGCGGATCGACGCCGAAAGATTGCCGTGGTGAATGAGAAACACATCGGGCTCACCTCGGTTTTTCGCGATCTGGCGGAAGGTGGCGCAAAGGTATTCGGTCTCCTCACGCGAATTGGAAAAGACCAATGATTTTTTGTCACGCACGCAGTCATACATAAAGGAATACCCCGCGTCATACGGAATCCCCAAAGCGGGGCCGTCCTTTTGATCCTTCGGTTCGGTCGCTTGCTCGGTTTTGGAATTCTGAATATAAAAATGCTCCATACCAAGTCTCCAGCGCACCCGTCCCGGATCAAGTGAGGGAATATCGGTCTCGCGTCCGCTCCCTGCCCCCAGCCAATCGGCAGCCTTTTGCGGATCTCCAATGGTAGCGGAAAGCCCGACGCGGCGCGGATGATGCCCGATCAGATGCCCGATGCGCGAAAGCTGGCAAAGGATCTGATTGCCTCTGTCGGTTCCCGTGAGTGTGTGGATCTCGTCAATGATGATAAACCGCAGATCGCCAAACAAACGCAAAATATCGTTGGAGCGATTAATAAGCATCGATTCGAGTGATTCGGGCGTGACCTGCAAAATGCCGCGCGGCTTGTCAAGCAGCTTTTTCTTGTGCGACTGCGCCACATCCCCATGCCAATGCGTCACGGGAATTCCGCTCTCCTGCAACAGCTCTTCAATGCGGTAAAACTGATCGTTGATCAAGGACTTCAAGGGAGCGATATACAACACCCCCACCGTCGCGGACGGATTCTCACACAGCTCGGATAAAATGGGAAAGAACGCCGCCTCGGTCTTACCGCTTGCGGTCGACGAGGTCAAAAGCAGGTTGTGATCCGAGTAAAAAACCGTCTCTGCCGCCGCCACCTGCACCTCGCGCAAGTTTTCCCAGTTATGGCTGTAGATAAACTCTTGTATAAACGTTGGAAACCGTTCAAAAATCTCGCTCATAACGACCCCTTTCCCTAAAAGCGTTGTAAAGGCACTCAAAAATCAATGTCGTCTATTGTGACCTTGTTCGGTGTGGGCTTGGCTTGCAGCTCACGCTCTTCTTCAAGCTGTGCCTCGGTCTTCAGCGTCACGGCAGAACCCACTACATCCTCAAAAGAAGCATTGGGGTTTTGCATGAGAATATTGAGCACCGTCATATAGTCGCGGAGCATCTCACGCGGTGTGATCATGCTGTCAGCCCCCGCACGAGAAAGACAGATCTGCAAAAAGCGAACCATCTGTTCCTCGGTAATGCGCGGCTCCTGCCCGTATTGCTGGGCATAGAGCTTTGTTACACGGCTGATCAAAGCAAACAGCTCGTCATCCGAAAGTCTGCGCAAACGGATCACGGGGCCGATCAAATTTTTAAAGCCCTCAAGCGCAAAACGGCTGTCGCAAAGACGGCTGCGGAGCGCCTCATAGCTGAACAGCCCTCGCCTCGTATCCTCCAAAAATTGCGGTGTTCCGCCAAGGATCAAAGCAAGCCCCGGCGCACGCCCCTGCAACGTATCATTGAACATTGAAAGGATCTTTTCATAGTTGTTTTCACGGCTGACACGGTGTGATATTTTATACAGATTGACGCATTCGTCGACAAAGACCACCAGTCCTCGATAGCCCATCGTACGGGACAGTGCCGCCCAAAGCTTTAAAAAATCGTACCAGTTGTCGTCATCAATGATCACCGACACCGAAAAGCCAAGATCATGCCTTGCCTCGGTTTTGGTGGAATATTCTCCGCGAAGCCAACGGAGGCAAGCACTCCTTTTGTCGTCATCTCCGTCGGTATAAGCGCGGTAATAGGCAGTGATCACGCGTGAAAAATCAAATCCGCCAACCAAAAACTCCATTTCCCGCAGATCGTCCGATACCGCACGCCCCAATGCATCTGCAAAGGCAGGCGAATCAGGTGAGATCCCTTTTGCCGATACCCTGCTTTGCAATTCCCCGATCCATCGCGCAATGATGCGGGAAAGCGCGCCGCCGTCGGGGGATGCCTTTGACGCAAGGTTTTTCATCAGCTCGCGGTAGGTCGCAACGCCGCTGCCCCCCGTTCCGTAAAGACGCCTTTCGGGCGAGAGATCTGCGTCGGCAGTGAGAAAATCGCGCTCCAGCGCATAGCCGCGAATGAGTTGCATCAAAAAGCTCTTACCGCTGCCATAGCGTCCAATGAGAAAGCGCATCGAGCCGCCGCCATCGTTTACCGCTTCGAGATCCGACAAAAGAGCCGCGATCTCGTCACGCCGTCCAATGGCAATATAGGGAGCCCCCGCGCGCGGCACGACCCCTGCGGAGACCGATGCCAAAAGCGACGTCAATATGCGTTTCGGCACCTTTGGAATGCCGTTCCGTTCCATGTTTTCCATGCTCATTTCCTTTCAAAACAGGCTTTCTGCAAGCTCAAGATAGTCATCTATAACAACAAATACCCCATCATCATTCTCTTCCAACAGTATATCCCCCAATAGATCAGCAGCCCTGGTGTTGATCTCATCAGCCGCCACCTCAAGCGACAGTCCCAATGCATTGGCGGCGGAAAGCTCACCGGCACGGTCGCCTTCAATTGCAGCACGCAAAAACGGCAGGTATTTTTCCCATGCCGCCGACGATTCCAACACGTCGACCTCCCCATCCGATTCAGTTGGCAAAGGCGTGGGCGCGGGTATCGGCTGCGCTGTCGGCTCCGGCAAACCGTCCTCTTCAAAGGCTTCGATCAAGCGTTCGGTCGTCTCCCACGAAAGCCGCTCGATCTCGGCAGCCCCCGAAATCGAAAGCTCGGTCTTTGGCAGATCGTACAGCTTTTCGTATTCGGCAGGCGCTTCGGTTTTCTTGGCAGCCGTCTCACGACGGGGCAAAACGCCATCCAGATAGGCATCCAGATGCGTTCGCACCGCCACGGGAAGCGCGTAAACAGATAGCCGAGATCGCACCCCGATCACACCGCGCAAACGGTTTTCGGTGTATTTTACAACGTCGGTAATAAAATAACGAAGCTCATGCGTGCGTGAAAATGAGCAATACTCCACCTCGATTTTCCGCTTGACCCGATAGGAACAGAGCGCCCCTGTGTAGGCATCGCGCACAAGCTTGCTATCGTCCATTCCGGCAGAAACAAACAGCTTGCCATCAGCACTCACAAGCCGCGTCACTTCCAGCAACGCCCCCGAGATCACACGGTCAAAAAGCGCGATATTCTCACCCGTATAAAATTTGCTGTTACGGTAATCGTAATTCGAACAAAAAGTCAACAGCGCGCGAATATAGCCATCCTCACCGCTGCCGGGAACATAAAACTCCTTGAGGGTACAATGCGACATCACAACGGAAAGCAATTTCCCCGTACAGACCTCGGGAGGCGGCAACCGATGGATCAAGCTCAGATCACATATCCATTCAGGAAGATATGAATCAAGCTGATGATAGATCTCACGGTAATGCACCCATGCATCGCAAAGAGCGGTCTGCGCGGCAATCGGCTCCAATCGATCGGACAAATTGATGATCTCGTATATATAAAGCAAAACGTAGGAATAATCGGTGTCAAGAAACACGCCGTGGCGCAGAGAATCCCGCCAATATAAATACCACTCCAGCTGAGGGCGTGACATTTGCGAATATTGGGGGACGTAGGAGAAAAACGGCACACGGGGGCACTCTCCGCCGCGCACGGAATAAAGCCTGACCGCATCGCGAACAAAGCTTTCGTAATAGCGATAATCACTCCGCCAACGGTAAAGACGAACCGACCGCACAAGCGCATTGTCAGGCAGATATTCGAGATCGGGAGCAGGAGTCGATGTTTCTTCTTCGGCAGTATGGGGAGGAATAAAATGACGTTTCGGCGCATCCGCGGGCGGGATCGGTACGGTGCGATCATTTGCGTCGGTTGAGTTCCCGATCGGCTCTAAAACGATCTCGGCAGTATCGGTATTTCCCGCATAATGCGGCGCGCGTTTTGGCGGTATCAAAGCGTCAATATCCCAAAAAGCATCCAGCTCAGCCTCTCGCCGTTTTTTGTCGTCATCCTTCATTCAGAGCGTCCCCCTTTCTCATGTTTGCAATCACATTCTTGAATATTTTATTATAACATCTTTTTTACACTTTGTCAATTCTTATTCGAATTTTTACTTTTTTTATATTTTCATTCAAAAAAAAGCCCCACCGCACAATGCGATGAGGCAATTTTCATTTAAAAAGCTTAGCCATCCATAAGGTTGCCGAAAAGACCGTGCCGAAATTAAACCTTATTCTTCCTTTACGCGTTTTCCGCAGATGTGCTCAGGGGTGAGCTTGAGCAGGGTGGTTGCTCTGGCAAAGCGCTCTATCTCACGGTTGATAAAACCCTCGTCCTGCGTAAATTTATGGGCAAGCGCGGTGGTGACCTCAATGATTTTGTCCATATCCTCCACGATCTCCATACGTCCGAATACGATCACACTGCAAGCGGTGTACGCCCATTCTCCTTCGGCACGTGTCCCCTGCTCGGTAACGCAAAAGGATACCTTGTCCGATTTTTGAATCGCATCCATCCGATGGCTGCTGTTACGTTTGCCCGTATGAAAATAAATACATCCGTCGGATCGATCGTAGTAATGATTGATCGGCATCCCATACGGATAGCCGTCGTCACCGTTGACCGAAAGAATTCCCCGCTTCTCTCTCTGCAAGATCTCCTCGCACTCGCTGCGAAAAATTTCTTTTGTTTTTCTGTTAAGCTCTCTGAACATGTCAATACTCCTTTTTATTTTTACCGTTTTGCGCGCCGACAGTTGAGCAGTACGTATAGACCGACCAATATCACGATAGACGCAACAAGAATCAGAAACATCATTGGCTGTGTTACAGCGTGATCAAAAAAATACAAATTGCAATCGAGGGCATCGCATAATCCCTTCATTGCGGCATCCGGAACACCCTCCGCTTCAAGTGCCTCAAGCACACCTCGCATGGAATGATTGCGGATCAGCGAGGTTCCATAGGTTCCGGGCAAAAAGGAGATCACCTTTTGCAGCCCCTCTCCAAATGAGGAGATCGGCATATACGCACCGCATATAAAACCGTATCCCGCGCTGATAACCGTTCCCACGGCAGAGATCTGCCCTTGTGTAGAAAGAAAATAATTGATAATGGAGGACAGAGCCGTACCAAACAGCGAAAGCAGAAAAATATCCAGCAGCAAAAAGCAAACATCAGCAACCGAAAGATACCATCCTACCGCAGCAACGTAACCGAGGCAGATCCCCGCCGCCACAAAACAAATAAGCAGGGTGGAAAGCAGGGTTGCAATATAATAGGAAAGTGAAAGCACCGACGAACGCACAGGGGAAATGCGGAGATCCTTCACTGTTCCGTTTGCTTTATCCTGCACCATCAAAAAATTGGAACAAAAAGCCACAGTCACACAGGAGACAGCCAAGATCGAAGAGATCAGCTGTGCCGCCACCAAACCATCAATAAGCGTCTCCGAAAGTGTCAGCTCTGACGGAAGATTTGCCGTAAAACTGTCACGGTAAACGTTTCCGAGAAAGGTTGCGTACAGGACAAGCAAGATCGCGGGGGTAATCAAAGCCGTAAAGAACATCCCCTTATCCTTAAAAAACAGCTTAACATTTCGCTTGATCAATGCAAAAGCGGTCTTCATCCTCGCGCACCTCCCTCATCCTTTGTAAGCGGCTCCCCGAGCGTCTTGCCCGTAACCGCCAAAAACACATCGTCCATCTTTCCTTTTGTGATCTCGTAATCCACAAAGATCTGTGAATGCGCAAGGATCAACTCGGTTGCCGCGGCAGTATTTGGAACCGACAAACGGTATGCATCCCGCAAAATTTCGTAATCCGTGCCAAGCGATCTGACCGCATCCTCGTCCACACCGTAAAGCGTGATAAAATCACCCGTATACGCGTTTTTCAATTCGAGGGGTGTCCCCTGCGCCGCAATTTTTCCGCTGTCAAGGATCACCACGTAATCGGCATCCGCCGCCTCTTCCATGTAGTGCGTGGTGAGAAAGACCGTCATATTTTCGCTTTTTCGCAAAGCCGCGATCACATCCCAAAGTGTTCTCCTCGTTTGCGGATCCAGCCCGGTGGTGGGTTCGTCTAGAATGAGAATACGCGGTTTGTGAAGCAACGCTCTTGCAATATCGATCCGCCTGCGCTGACCGCCCGAAAGCTTTCCTACCGCACGGTTCAAAAGATCATTAAAATCAAGAAGCGCCGAAAGCTCGGAAAGTCTTTTTGAAAATGCGTTTCCAACGATTCCGTAAAGTGCGGCACGGCTTTCAAGATTGTCGCGCACGCTGAGCGCCGCATCCAAAACCGAATTCTGAAACACCACTCCCAAGCCTCGCTTGATACCGGCTATGTCTCGGTCAAGGTCGTTCCCGTCGATCACAATACTGCCGCTGTCCTTTGTAAGCTGTCCGCACATGATGTTAATGGTTGTGGATTTTCCCGCGCCATTGACACCGAGAAACGCAAAAAGCTCACCCTCTTTTACACGAAAGCTGAGGTCATCTACGGCGTGAACCTCACCAAACCGCTTATGCAAACCGTCGATTTCAATGATATTTTTCATAAAGCTCCTCCAAAATCATTTTTGTGCTTTTATGATACACCCCAAAAACAAGCTTGTCAATGCTCTTCCCGTATGCGGACAATTTACACAGTCAAGCGGTAGACCGAGACACTGTTTGCGACATCGGAGTTTTTGGATTAGGGGGCATGATTATTATACAATAGATTTTTCGATTTGTCAACCAAAAAGGACCCTCTTTCCTTGTAAAGAGGATCCTTTTTCGATTACATTCCGTCAATATATCTGCATGCGGCAATGGCAGCAACGGCACCGTCGGAGGTGGCGGTCGCAACCTGACGCACACCCTTGCGGCGGCAGTCGCCCGCAACAAAGACGCCCGCCGTTGTCGTGGTGCAATCCTCGCTCGCGTCAAAATATCCGCGCTCGTCAAGGGCTGCCACGTCGGCAAACGCCTCGTTTTCGGGAACCAGACCGATGGCAACAAACATGCCGTCAAGCTCGAGCCTCGTCTCGGCTCCGTCGGAAAGACGCTTTGTGACGATTGCGCTGAATTCGGGCGTATCGGCAATTTCGGACACGACCGTTCCCGTCACGATCTCCACATTTCCTCTTGCGGCAAGGATCTCCTGCAAGCGTTGCTCGCCCGTCAGAAAATCAAGATTTTGAATAACGTATACCTTTTTACAGCCCTCAGAGAGCAGAATTGCCTCCTGCAAAGCCGAGTTTCCGCCGCCGATCAGTGCCACGGTGCGGTTCTTGTAAAATGCGCCGTCACAGACCGCGCAAAACGAGATGCCCTCTCCGATGAAGCGCTCCTCATTGGCAAGCCCCAAATGGCGGTGCTTTGCGCCGTTGGCGAGAATAACCGCGCGCGCCTCGTAAACATTTCCGTCCTCGGTCTCAACGATCCGCTTGTCGCCCTCACAGCGAACAGCCGTCACGGTTTCAACCTCCACGTCGGCTCCATTCCCCAGCGCGTGGCTGACCATCTTGTCTGCAAGCTCACTAACGCTCAGGCTCTCATATACGGGGTAATTCTCCACCGTGGGAGAAAAGGTGATCTGCCCGCCAAACGCGCTCTTTTCAAGGATCAGCACGCTTTTGTTGGCGCGTCTTGCATATACGGCGGCACTCAGCCCCGCAGGACCTCCGCCTACAACAATGATATCGTACATATGTTTGCTCCTTATTTTTTCGGGGGTGGTGGC
>JAFTXB010000185.1 GCA_017461825.1 Clostridia bacterium | reverse complement strand
ACCGACCGCCCGATCTTTGCGGGCACGATCGGTCCGTTCTCGCTGGCGGCGCGACTTCTCGACGTTTCCGAGATCATGGTGGACTGCTACGACGATCCCGACATGGTACATCTGGTATTGGAGAAAGCAACCGCCTTTTTGATCGAATATTCCAAAGCCTACAAGGCGGCGGGTGCCCACGGCATCATGATGGCAGAGCCGGTTGCGGGACTTCTGTCTCCGTCGCTCGAAGCCGAATTTTCCGCTCCCTACGTCAAACAGATCGTGGATGCGGTGCAGGACGACGAGTTTATCATCTGCTACCATAACTGCGGCGACAACACGCCCCTCATGGTCGATTCCATCCTTTCCACGGGTGCAAAAGCCTACCACTTTGGTAACGCCATCGACATGAAGGCAATGGTGGAGCAATTCCCCGATGACGTGCTTGTGATGGGCAACGTCGACCCCGCAGGCGTGCTTCGTATGGGAACTCCCGAAACCGTCCGATCCGAAACCCTCCGCATCATGAACGATTGCTGCGGACACAAGAATTTCGTGATCTCGTCGGGCTGTGACATCCCGCCCATGACCCCGTGGGAGAACATCAACGCATTCTTTGCGGCGGTGAATGAATACTATGGAAAATAAAATTTTTGATATATTGATCGAAGCACCGCTCTCCTTGGGCGCGTACAAGGCAGGCATAATCGAAGCAAAAGAGATCTCGCTTGACCGCGCCTTTCGCGATATGTGCGCCTCCAACGCCTGCGGAATGTACGGCAAGTGTTGGATGTGTCCGCCAGACGTGGGCGACATTGAGGTACTCATGCAAGAGGTGGGGCAGTATGACTATGCATTGGTCTACCAGACCGTCACCGAGCTTGAGGACAGCTATGATTTTGAGGGTATGATCGAAGCCAAAAAGAAAAGCTATCCCTTAGCGCAGGGCTTGCGCAAGACCTTTGACGATCCCAAATTTGCAAAGGTCTTACACCTTGGAGCGGGCGGATGCGGCGTGTGTAAGGTCTGCGCCAAGCGCACAAACGAGCCCTGCCGCTTTCCCGAAAAAGCCATGCCCTCACTGGAGGCATACGGCATCAACGTGTCCGCGCTTGCCAAGTCGGCAGGCATGAAGTATATTAACGGGCAGGATACCGTTACCTATTTCGGTGCGGTGCTGTTTTCGCTGAACGGAGAAATGCAATGAAACAGATCACAGCAATTATAAACGGCAAGCCAACGCTTGCCGTTTGCGGCATTACCTTATCCGAGCTGATCGGTGGAGAAAAGCCCTGCGGCGGTCACGGAAAATGCGGAAAATGTAAAGTGTTTGCAAAGGGAACTCTCTCTGCGCTCACCGATGCCGAGCGAAAGCACCTTACTGCCGACGAGCTTGCACGGGGCATCCGTCTTGCTTGCCTGACCTATGCGTTGGGGGAGTGCGAGATCGAAGCACTGACCGAGCGCGCGGACACACAGATCGTCACCGACGGCGCGTTGCCGCAGATCGAATTAAATCCCGCGTTTTCGCAATACGGTGTTGCCATCGATATTGGTACAACAACCCTTGCCGCACGGCTTTACGATATGAAGGGCAAGCCTCTTGCCGAGACCTCGTGTCTCAATCCTCAGCAGGAATGGGGAGCCGACGTCATCTCGCGCATCGAAGCTGCGCTCGCGGGCAAGTCAAAAGACCTTGCAAAGGCTATTCGCAAAGCCCTTGATGAAATTCTTGCCGAGCTTGCGACCAAGGCAGATATTGATACTAATTCTATTGATGGCGTTGTGATCACGGGCAACACGGTGATGCTCTCGCTTCTGACTGAGGAATCGGTCGAGCCATTTTCGCACGCGCCGTTTGATGCAAAACGGCTGTTTGGCGAGACCTTGACGGCAAGGGAGTTGGAGCTGACAAGCCTCAAACCCGACACTGCCGTCTATCTTCCGCCCTGCATTTCGGCATTTGTCGGGGCTGACACCACCTGCGCGATTCTTGCGACCGAGCTGACCGAGAAAAACGAGCCCGCCATGCTTGCCGACATCGGTACCAATGGGGAAATGGCGCTTTGGAGCAACGAAACTTTAACGGTCTGCTCGACCGCCGCAGGTCCTGCCTTTGAGGGCGTTGGCATTTCCATGGGCATGAGGGGGGCTAACGGAGCAATCGATAGGGTGACTGTAAAGGACGGTTCCTTGCACGCCCACGTCATCGGTGACGTCGAGCCAAGGGGCATTTGCGGCAGCGGGCTGATCGATGCCGTTGCGTGTATGCTCGACCAAGAGATCCTTGACGAAAGCGGATTTTTGGAGGACGAGCCGTTTGAGATCAAGGCACCCGTGACGCTGACGCAAAAGGATATACGGATGCTTCAGCTTGCCAAGAGCGCGATCTCGGCAGGGCTTTTGACCTTGATTCAAAACGAACAGCTTACGCCCACGGATATTTCCGCGCTCTATATCGCGGGCGGCTTTGGTAACTACCTCAATATGCAAAGTGCGGGGCGTATCGGGCTTTTGCCGCACGAGATGATCGATCGCACTAAAAGCGTAGGAAACGCGGCACTCAGCGGTGCTGTCATGCTGCTGCTTGACCGACGGATGCGGGATGACGCGCAATTGCTTGTAAAAAACAGTTGCGCGGTGGATCTTTCCGCAAACCCGATCTTTATCGATGCCTATACAGAGGGCATGCTGTTTGACGAATGACATAAAAGGCTTTTTAAAGGGGCAACGGTCAAGTCGGATTTCCAACTTGACCGTTGCTCCTTTGGTCTTAACCGTTATTTTTACCGAGCTTTGCAAAATACCGAAATGTCATGGGCCACAATACACCGCCAACGATTACAATTAAAAAGTAGCGCACTAGACGTGCCCATGTGTTTGCGTCCATTATGGCATCCAAAGGAAAGCGTAACAGCTCCTTTGCGGCAAGAACAAGCGCGATCCCGCCAAACGCCTTGAGGAGCTGACCCCACCAAACGGCATCGGTTTCAAATTTTGTCCATTTGATATCAACCGTGTATACCGCAAAGATGCCGAGGATACAACCCATTAATGTAAATCCGTTTTTTTGCGCCGATTCAAGATTGTGAATGTTTTCCTCGAGGTATACGCTTTCGGGAAATTGATAAAAACAAACAAAACAAAGATAGGCTACCATCACGGCAGTCAGGGAAAGGAAGATACAGTACATCATTTTGGGTGATTTTGTGGCTTTTTGAAAAAGGGGATATCCGACAAACACCAAAAGCAAAGCCAAAACAATTGAAACGCCCACATCCGCAGGGGTATGCACACCGAGGTACATGCGCGAGAGGGGAACAAGCACGCAAAGCGCGATCATAATGATGCGCAGGAGACGGTCTCGATTCCAACGGGCAATGCCGCCAAAAAGCCCTACCGAGCTTTGGGTGTGACCGCTGGGGAAGGAATAGCCGGTTGCGGCTTCCTTGGCGGATTCTACAATGGTAAATCCCGGATCCTTGATCCACGGGCGCGGCACACGGAACACCATCTTTAAAAATTGATTGAGTACGGTGCCCAAAAATCCGACACACAAAAGATAGTAGCCTTGACGCTTGTCAAAGCACCAAAACACGATCATTCCCACTGCCATAAAAATAGTTTCCTCACCGCACAGGGTGATAAAGGAGAACAAAAAGTCCAGCACGGGATTTCGAATACTCTCAAGAAGATACAAAAAAGACATGGCTTTGATTTCCTTTCCGATTTTTTTAGGTTCAGTACAGAATAAAATGCTTCTTTTCGCTTTCCAAGATGCCCTCACGGCGCAGTTTTCCGATCTCCGAGGAGAGTCCGCTTCGCTCAACTTCAAGATAGTCGGCGAGCTCCTGACGATCAAACGGAATGTCAAAGCTGTTGCTGCCTGCCTTTTTTGCTTGCAGCATCAGATAGGTCAACAGCTTGTCACGGGTGGTGCGCTTGGATGTCACCTCAATGCGTTGGTGGAACATAATGGTCTTTGTGGCGAGATCCTTCATTAGGTTATAGATCAGCCGTTGATGAAATCCGCAGTTGTTTTGGCAGGTGTGGAGAATGTGGGAGCTATCGATCATCATGATCTCACACGGCTCGTTTGCGATCACCGAGACAGGCATTGATCCGATCTCCGCGCAGGCAAACGCCTCGGCAAACACCTCTCCTGCACCCAGCCCCGAGAGGATGCTGCGGTTGCCGTAGTAGTCGATCTGTATCACCTGCACCGAGCCCGACAGCACTACGCCGATGTACTTGGCGGGGGTCGCTTCGGAGAGCACGGTGTATTTTTTATCATAAAAATCGGTCTTTGCCCCAAGACAGACAAGCATTTTGAGAAGGTTGCTGTCCTCGATCCCGTCAAAAAGAGGGCATTTTTTTAAAATTTCCAAATATTTTTTCAATTTTTTCTCCTTATGTTGAAAATTCAACAGACTTTTCGTTATTATTATACTATAATAGTGTCAGAAAATCAAGGAGAAATTGCTATGAAAATTGCTTTTTTTGATGCAAAGCCCTACGATAAGCCGTCCTTTGACAAATATGGGGCGGAGAATGGGATCAAATTTAAATATTTTGAGACAAAGCTCAATGAAGATACGGTTGATCTTGCACATGGCTATGACGGCGTTTGTGTGTTTGTAAACGATACGGTTAACGCTGCTGTTATCGACCGCCTGTATGAAATGGGTGTGCGTTTTGTGGCACTTCGGTGCGCGGGCTTTAACAATGTGGATTGCAGACACGCATTTGGTAAGGTACATGTCATGCGCGTGCCCGCCTACTCGCCCTATGCGGTTGCCGAGCATGCGATGGCAATGCTTCTCACCTCGATCCGACGCATCCACAAAGCTTATATCCGTACAAGAGATTTCAATTTCAGTCTGTCGGGTATGACGGGCTTTGATCTCCACGGCAAAACGGTTGGTGTGATCGGTACGGGTCGCATCGGCAGAGTGTTTATCGACATTTGCCGCGGTTTTGGCATGAAGGTGCTGGCGTATGATAAATACCGCGCCGAGGGGCTTGACAACGGCGATACCGTGCGTTATACCGAGCTTGATGAGCTGTTTGCCAAGAGTGATATCATCTCCCTGCATTGTCCCTTGACCGAGGAGACCTATCACCTTATCAATGATGAAGCGCTGCAAAAGTGCAAGCGCGGAGTTGTGATCCTCAATACTTCGCGCGGTGCTCTGGTGGATGCCGAGGCACTTTTGAACGGGATCAAATCGCGTAAGGTGGGAGCTGCCTGCCTTGATGTGTACGAGGAGGAATCGGAGTTCTTCTTTGAGGATTTTTCGGGGCACATTTTAGAGGACGACATTTTGGCGCGGCTCATTTCGATGCCGAATGTCATTGTGACCTCGCATCAGGCTTTTTTGACCGAGGAGGCACTTTCGAACATCGCCGAAACGACGGTCAACAACATTGTGGAATTAACAAAAAACGGGCAATGCCAAAACGAGCTCTGCTACCGTTGCGGATCGGCAGAGGATTGCAAGGGCGGAAAATGCTTTTGAGAAAGGGTAGCGTATGATCAGAAAGATAATTAAGATAGACAGAGAAAAATGCAACGGATGCGGTGCTTGTGCCGCGGCGTGTCACGAGGGTGCGATCGAAATGATCGACGGAAAAGCGATGCTCACACGCGAGGACTACTGTGACGGCTTGGGTGACTGTCTCCCCGCATGCCCGACCGATGCCATCAGCTTTGAGGAGCGTGAGGCACCCGCCTACAATGAGGAGGCTGTCAGGCAGGCAAAAATGCAAAAATCGGGGGTGAAGCTCCCATGCGGTTGCCCGGGAACACAGTCAAAAGCGATCAGGCGTGAAGCTCCTACGGTTTACAAAACAGGAGTGACCGTCCAAAGTCAGCTTTCGCAATGGCCCTGTCAGATCAAGCTGGTTCCCGTCAACGCTCCCTATTTTGACGGCGCCAATCTGCTTATCGCCGCCGATTGCACCGCATATGCATACGGAAACTTTCATAATGAGTTTATTCGCAACCATATCACGCTCATCGGCTGCCCCAAGCTTGATACAGGCGACTACACCGAAAAGCTGACACAGATCATTGCAAATAATAATATCAAGAGTGTAAAGGTGGTCCGTATGGAGGTGCCTTGCTGCGGAGGACTTGAAAACGCTGTCAAAAGAGCATTGCAGGCGAGCGGAAAATTCATTCCGTGGCAGGTTGTAACGGTGTCTACCGATGGAAAAATTTTGGAATAATTTTTGAAAACCGATTGATTTTATCAAATAAAAGTGATACAATAATACTATCAAAAACGCAGGAGTAAAAAACATGTATATCACAAAAGACATTCAATATATCGGAGTCAATGATCACAAGGTCGATCTGTTTGAGGGGCAGTATGTAGTTCCCAACGGTATGTCGTACAATTCTTACGTGATCCTTGACGAAAAGATCGCCGTGATGGACACCGTGGATGCCAACTTTACGCACGAATGGCTGGATAATTTGCAAAACGCATTGCAGGGAAGACAGCCCGATTATCTGATCGTGCAGCATATGGAGCCCGACCACTCGGCTAACATTGTACAGTTTACAAAGGCGTATCCGAAGGCTGCGATCGTTGCCTCGGCAAAGGCGTTTGTAATGATGAAAAACTTTTTCGGAACCGATTTTTCGGATCGGCAGATCGTGGTTGGCGAGGGAGATACCTTGAACCTCGGAAAGCATGTTTTGACCTTTGTCACCGCTCCCATGGTGCACTGGCCCGAGGTTATTGTAACCTACGACAGCACCGACAAGGTTTTGTTTTCGGCTGACGGCTTTGGAAAATTCGGTGCGCTTGATGCAGACGAGCCTTGGGCAGATGAGGCAAGACGTTACTATATCGGAATCGTTGGCAAATACGGCACGCAGGTGCAAAATCTTCTCAAAAAGGCGGCGGGACTTGACATTGAGATCATCTGTCCGCTTCACGGCCCTGTTTTGAGTGAAAATCTCGGCTATTATCTGGGGCTCTACAACACATGGTCGAGCTATCAGCCCGAGGAAGAGGGGATTGTCATTGCCTATACCTCGATTTACGGCAATACAAAAAAGGCTGTTTTGCAGCTTGCCGAAAAGCTTCGCGCTAACGGCTGTCCCAAGGTGGTTGTAAACGATCTGGCAAGATGCGACATGGCAGAGGCTGTTGAGGATGCCTTCCGCTACAGCAAGCTGGTGTTGGCTACCACAACCTACAACGGCGAGATCTTCCCGTTTATGCGCGACTTTATCCATCACCTTACCGAGCGCAATTACAGTAACCGTACGGTCGCGTTTATCGAAAACGGAAGTTGGGCGCCTATGGCGACAAAGGTAATGCGAGGAATGCTGGAAAAAAGCAAAAATCTTACCTATACCGATAACAACGTGCGAATCGTCTCGGCGCTGAACGAGGAGAGCTCGGCGCAGCTGGAGGCTATGGCGGGTGAGCTTTGCCGTGAGTATCTTGCACAGCAGGATTCCACCGCAAACAAGAACGATATGACCGCACTGTTTAACATTGGCTACGGACTTTATGTGGTAACTTCAAACGACGGCAAAAAGGACAACGGATTGATCGTCAATACGGTTACGCAGGTGACAAACACCCCCAACCGCCTGGCTGTAACGGTCAACAAGGAAAACTATTCGCACCACGTGATCAAGCAGACCGGAAAAATGAATATCAACTGCCTCACTGTGGATGCTCCGTTTGCCGTGTTTGAAGCCTTTGGTTTCCGCAGCGGCAGAAACGTGGATAAGTTTGCCGATTGCGAGCCGTTGCGCTCGGATAACGGGCTGGTTTTCCTGCCGCGTTATATCAATTCCTTCCTGTCGCTCAAGGTTGAGCAATATATCGATCTTGACACGCACGGAATGTTTATCTGCTCTGTAACCGAGGCACGTGTGATCTCCGACCGCGAGACCATGACCTATACCTATTATCAAAACAACGTTAAGCCCAAGCCCGAGACCGATGGCAAAAAGGGCTACGTTTGCAAGATCTGCGGCTACGTTTACGAGGGCGATACACTTCCCGAGGACTTTATCTGTCCGCTTTGCAAGCACGGCGCGGCAGATTTTGAGGAGATTCAATAAAGGTTACTTTTTCGGAAATTTGCTTTGGCTGGCGGTACTATTGTTTGAATAAAGTAATCAGACCTTTCTGTACCGTCAGAAAACGGCGGCATGGGGTATAGATACCCCACTATGCCAATATCTCGTTGTCTGAAAGTTCTTGAAGGTGTCGGACGTGTATTTGCGTAGCAAATCACGGGATTGGCTTGCCAATCCTTTTCTATTCAAGAAGTTTCTGATAAAAAATAAAAAAATGAAAGAGGAAAAACGATTATGTTAAACGCAAAGGTACATGAGCTGCTCAATCAGCAGATCAACAAGGAATTTTACTCGGCATATCTGTATTTGGATTTTTCCAATTACTTTAAGGCGGCGGGGCTGGACGGCTTTGCCAACTGGTACATGGTGCAGGCGCAGGAGGAGCGCGACCACGCGATGCTGTTTTACACCTACCTGCAAAACGAGAATATGCCCGTCACGCTCGAGGCGATCGCAAAGCCCGACAAGGTATTTGACAGCCATATGTCGGTACTGAAGGCAGGGCTGGAGCATGAGCAGTACGTTACATCGCTGATCAATGATATTTACGGCGCGGCATACGATGTAAGAGATTTTCGCACCATGCAGTTCCTCGACTGGTTTGTCAAGGAGCAGGGTGAGGAAGAGACCAACGCGAACGATCTCATTTCCAAGATGGATCTGTTCGGTTCCGATCCCAAGAGCCTTTATATGCTCAACCAAGAGCTTGCGGCAAGAGTTTATACCGCTCCGTCGCTGGTTCTCTGAGAATAATCCGGTCACACGGCTACCCCAAAAAGGCAGCCGTGTGTTTTTTTGGGGGTTGCTTCGGTTTTTGTCAATTTCGCAGTAATTGGATAAGGACGGCGGCAAGAATGTTGGAGGTGAGTCGAAAAACCGTTGAAAACAGTAAAAAAACAGTTGGATTACAAAAGAATCCGTATTGAAAAAAAAGAAGATCTGTGATAAAATATAGGCGTAACTTAACGTGAGAACAGGAGAACCGCTATGAAGAAGATAGAGATCCCCGCATTTGGGGAAGCACGCTTTGAGGCACACGTCACCGACCGTAAAAACGTTGTTTATACGCTTTCCGACGCAGAGGAGACGCTGTTTGATTCCTACGCCGAGCTGTTTGTGCGCCATGGATTTACAATGCGCGAGCGCAGAGAACGCGAAAACTATCGCTACGCCGCATATTTTGACGGCACCGACGCCTATTTTTTGAATTATTACGCAGGTGTGAAAGAGCTGATGGTTATTGCCGAGCGCGAGACCGCATATTTTTCTTACAGCGATCAGGTCGGCGAGGCAGTTTGTACGCCGCAGGTCACGCAGGTCAAGCTTGAGGACTACGGAATGTCGTATGCGATCCGTTTGTCCGACCGCCGCTTTATCGTCATCGACGGCGGCTGGGCAATGAAGGATGCCTGCGATAATCTGTATGAATGTCTCACCGAGGATACCAACGGGGAAAAGCCCGTGATCGCCGCGTGGATCCTCACCCACCCCCATCCCGATCATTATCACTGCTTTGACTACTTTATGGAGCGCCATGAAAACGACGTCATTGTGGAAAAGGTGATGTTCAATTTCCCCGAGTATGACGATCTCGAGCATTATCCGCATCTGACCGAAAGCGCAAGCGCCAATACCGACACCTCGGCTTACGTCCACGTTCCGATCTTTTTGGCGCGTCTTGAAAAGCTCGGCGCTCCCGTGTACAAGCTTCACACGGGTCAGGTCTACCGCATCGGCGATGCCGTTTGTGAGATCCTTGTCAGCATGGATGACACAATACACCTTTCCCAAAATCTCAATGCGATCTCGGTCGTGATCCGTATGGAGCTTGCAGGGCAGGTCATTCTGTGGACGACCGACGCCTCCTTCTCGATCGCACGGATCCCCGAAAAGGTGGGAAGCTATCTCAAGTCGGATATTTTGCAGATCCCGCACCACGGCTTCCAGATGGGGCTTGCGCCTGCGGAGATCGAGGGCTACCGACTGATCGCACCGCGCGTTTGTTTCCTTCCCGTATCCGATATCAACGCATATTCGGCATTCTGCACGCACCGAGAGGGAACCGCATTCTTAATGACCGACGAAGGTGTTGAGGAGATCCTCACCGGTGAGGTTCGGCACACGATCGACCTTCCGTACACGCCGCCCAAGGGATCAAAGCACGTTCTTCGCGAAAAGTTCCTGGTGGGACGCGACACCTGCGGATCCTGCTCCTGGATCTTCTGCGGACTTTCCACCGACCGCCCCGAGGATCTGGTCTTTTCGATCCTCAACACCGAATACGTTAAGACCACTGTGACAGTAGAGCTGTTTTTTGAAAAGAAGGGACATATGATCCGTTATCTCAAAACCGAGGCGCTTGGAGCATCCTTCCATGAGCTTGATCTGCTGAGCGATGAGGTGAACGGCGATTTCCCAACGCGCAATCCTTCCGGAAAGCGGATCCGCAATCTGCCTCCCAATACCAAATTTGCGATCCGTTTCCTCAGCAAGCTCCCGATCGTGGTCTGGCACCCCGATCACAAGCCCGCATACGTTGGAAGTGCCGGCCATATCTGAACTTTTTTCAGGAATTGATTGACTTTACACCAAAATCGTGGTATACTATAGATGATACCAACGCAATGAGGTGTAGCCATGCAATACAAAATTTTTGAATATGATCCGTCCCTGCTGCCGTATGCCGCGGACATTGATCAACGCATGAAAAACTACGCCCGCAAGAAGAAAGAGCTTGTGGGCGTAGACGGTTGTTTGCGCGATTTTGCAAACGGGCACGAGTATTTCGGCTTTCATAAGACGAAAAACGGCTGGGTTTACCGCGAATGGGCTCCCGCTGCCGAGGAGGTCTATCTCACGGGCGACATGGTGGAGTGGCGTTGGCTGGATCTCAAGCTAACCCCCATTGGAAACGGAGTGTTTGAGATCTATCTGAAAGGCAAAAACGCGCTTTGGAACGGCTGCCGCGTCAAAACGGTCGTGCGCCACAACGGCGAACTGCTTGAGCGAATTCCGCTCTATATCCGCCGCGTGGAGCAGGATCCCACAACCTATCTTTGGTGCGGCGTCATTGTAGACGAGCCTGCCTACAAATGGAAAAAGCGCACCTTTACCCCTGCGCGCGATCCCCTGATTTACGAATGTCACATCGGCATGGCGCAGGAAAAAGAGGAGATCGGTACCTACCGCGAGTTCCGCGAGAACATCCTGCCGCGCATCAAGGGGTTGGGGTACAACACCATTCAGATCATGGCGATCATGGAGCACCCGTACTACGGCTCGTTCGGTTATCAGGTGTCGTCCTTTTTTGCGGCATCGTCTCGCTACGGCACGCCAAACGAGCTCAAGGAGCTGATCGATGCTGCGCACGGAATGGGCATTGCCGTCCTGCTTGACGTGGTGCATTCACACGCCGTAAGGAACACCACCGACGGCATCAACGAGTTTGACGGTACCACCTGCCAGTTT
>JAFTXB010000184.1 GCA_017461825.1 Clostridia bacterium | reverse complement strand
GCCCGAGGCGGAGACGGGCGGCTATCTGCCCGATGTTTGCTACTATACCGAAACCGGCAGTGTGTGGCACGCATCCACCGATTGTTCTTACTTAAAAAATGCCGATCATATTCTGCAAGGTACACCCGAGGGAGCGGAATTGGCGGGCAAGGCGCGCCCCTGCTCCCGTTGTGCCTCCCTGTATGTAGGGGAATAATTTGGCAATAATCAAAATACATCGTAACAGAAGAGGGTGAACCGCATGGCGGAAAAGAAGGGGATGGGACGTACCATCGCGCAAAATAAAAAGGCCTGGCACGATTATTTCGTGGATGAAAAAATCGAGGCAGGTATTGAATTGTTCGGTACCGAGGTCAAAAGCCTGCGCCAGGGAGCGGTGAACCTGAAGGATTCCTATTGCTCCTTTAAGGATGGCGAAATCTTCGCCCTTGGAGTGCATATCAGTCCTTACGAAAAGGGAAATATCTACAACAGGGAGCCACTGCGCCCCAAAAAGCTTTTAATGCACAAAAAGGAGATCGTGCGTCTTTCCGGCAAGGCGGCGGAAAAAGGGTATTCGGTCATTCCGTTATCTCTGTATTTTTCGGGCTCCCGCGTCAAGATGGAAGTAGGTCTTTGCCGTGGCAAAAAGCTATATGACAAGCGCGAGGATCTGGCCAAAGCGGCCGCCAAACGGGATATGGAACGCGCTTACAAAAGTGGGAATCGCGAATATTGACAAAGTTCTCTTGACAAGTGTTTTAAAAACGAATATAATAAAAATGGTACGCAAAAAGTACCGTTTTCACGGGCCCGTAAAGGTTTCGACGGGGATTTTGCAGCAGGATAAGCGTGGCGTGCCGAGCAATCACGAAAAAGGCTCAACCTTAAAATTAAACGCTGACGAAAACGTCGCACTGGCTGCCTAAGGGCAGTGCCGCGGCTCTTTAGCCGCCCGTTCCGCCGGGGAGCACCTCGACCTCGGATGGAGCGTCATGCAGAGGTGAACATGAACCGAGAGTTCGCGCTTGTATCGGTCATGCATAAAAGTGCTACCTGCGGGCGGAGATTGTCTGTGACCGCCGTCCAAAGGGAATTCTAAACCATAGACTGTCCACGAAGAAAGTCCTGTGAATAGGTTTTCGGACAGGAGTTCGATTCTCCTCGGGTCCACCATCAAAGGGCGACAAAAAAGATATCGCCGAAAAAAGCCTTGATTTTTCAAGGCTTTTTTGCCTTTTAAAAGGCGAAATTTTTAAGTTTGATTTTGTAGATGAAAAAAGGTATTTTCCAAACTGAACAGACTCGAACTTCTCTTCGATACAAAACTGTCCAAAGGCTGAAAGCACAGGGAAAGAAAATCTCTGTGCTTTTTAAAAGAAAAGCGCGTGCCATGAGAAAGAACGTCCTATATCGAGCAACAAATCAACGCAGAACAACCTCACACCAGGGGTACTGACGGAAAAGCTTTTACACAGTGACAAATCCAAAATTTGATTTAGTTGAAATATGAATTCAATTCCGCTACTATATCTAATGCGGGAGCATCAAATTTTTGGACACACATTCCGAGTGCTGAATATTTGTGTTCTCCCATTGCGTGATATGGGAGCAATTCGATTTTTTCAGGCGTTCCGCAGGTTTTCAGAAAAGCCTTAATTTTCTGCATTTCTTCAACCATATCGTTGACCGTCGGGACGAGTGGAATGCGTACCCATATGGATTTACGCGTTGCCAGCATTTTTTTGAGATTTTCTAAAATCAATTCATTTCCTACTCCTGTATATTGCTTGTGCTTTTCACTGTCAAAGCATTTAATGTCGTAGAGAAACAAATCGGTGTACGGAAGTATTCGATCAAACCTCTCATAAGGCACATGTCCTGCGGTGTCTATGGCGGTATGGATGCCGTTTTTTTTACATGCTTTCAGAATTTCTTCTAAAAAGTCAATTTGAAGCATACATTCGCCGCCCGAGAAGGTTACGCCGCCACCTGAATTTTCATAAAAGGTCTTATCCTTGAGAATTGTATTCAACACCTCGTCAATTGTGTATTCTTTTCCGCAGATTTCTCGGGCATCTTGGGGACAGTAGAGTGTGCATCTGCCACAAAGGTCACATGATTCAAGTGCGTTGGGGCATTTTTCTTTGCACTTACCACAGCCCATGCATTTGTTCTTGTAAAACATCATTTGTGGCTTTGCACTTTGGCTTTCGGGATTGTGACACCACGCGCAACGCAAATTACAGCCTTTGAAAAAGATCGTTGTGCGTACCCCCGGTCCGTCAACGTAGGAATTTCGCTCAATATCAAAAATAGTTGCTTTCATATATCATCACTTTGTCTGTGTGGTTCTTGCAATCACGTCATCCTGTATGTTTTCGTTCAGCTTTACAAAATAGTCCGAAAAGCCCGAAACACGCACACGCAGATGCTTATATTCATCGGGGGTGCATTTTGCCTTTAACAAATCCTCTTTTGATACGTAGGTCAGCTGAAAATGCACGCCTCCGTTTTGGAAATAGGTCAAGAGCAGATCAACGGTCTTTTCAAAATTGTCATCGTTTTTGATCAGTTGCTCGTCAATCGTAATGTTTGTAACGATAGAGCCGCAACCGATTCCGTTCGGATCGACCTTTGCGATGGAACCCAGCAATGCAGACAAGCCTTCGCGATCGCGTCCTTCGCTTTGCCCAAGTCCGAATTTGAGCATATCTCCGCTATATCTGCCATCCGGTGTCGCCTTGGTATGCTCACCAAACCATTTGTGGTGAATGTTGTAGCCTATAAGATCGCCGATCAACCAATGATAACCGTACAGGTTCGTTTTATCCTTCAAAAATTCATACAATTCCCGATATAGCTTTTGTGCCACGTAGTTGGAGGTATCGTCGTCGTTACCAAAGAATTTACCTTTTTTGAGAATCACGGTACGCATCTCCTCATACCCCTGCCAGTTGGCTTCGAGAGCCGTTATCAGCTCGCTTATTGTAATGAGCTTCTCGTCAAAAACGAATTGCTTCACGACACAAAGAGAGTCGATGACATTGGTAATTCCAAGGCACATCGGAGATGCGATCACGGTATTTCCGCCGCCCTGCGTCAGTGATCTTGCATTCTCTATGCAATCGTTGAATACAAGGCTGGAAATATAATTGATATCCT
>JAFTXB010000183.1 GCA_017461825.1 Clostridia bacterium | reverse complement strand
GACCTATCAGTGCCGAGGTGGTAGCGCTTGACGCGGACGGAATGGTTTCAGAAGCAAAAACGCTTGCAAAGATCCATCCCAATATTGTTATTAAAATTCCGATTACTGAAGAAGGACTCAAGGCTGTAAAAAGATTGTCGGCTGAAAATATTCCAACAAACGTAACGTTGATTTTCAGCCCCGCACAGGCGTTGCTTGCTGCAAAAGCGGGGGCATCGTATGTCAGTCCATTTATTGGTCGGTTGGATGATATCTCTGACAACGGGATTTCGATCATTGATGATATTGCGATGATTTTTGACATTCATGGTATTAAAACGGAAATTATCGCGGCAAGCATTCGCGGTCCGCAAGACGTCACGGATGCAGCAAAGCATGGTGCTCATATTGCAACAGTGCCCTACAAGGTCATAATGCAAATGTTAAAGCATCCTTTAACCGATATCGGCATTGATAAATTTATGAAGGATTGGAATCAGACGTTTCACAGTTGATTAAATTTTAAGGGGATTCATATGATTGGCTTTGATATAGGAGGCACAAAGTGTGCAGTGTCTGTTGGATATGAAGTTGACGGTGCGTTACATATTGAGAAAAAGGAAGTGATCCCAACTGATCTCACGGCTGCTCCATACGTTATGATTGAGCGAATGTGTACGATTGCGGAAAGATTAACGGATGATATGTCGTTGATCGGTATTTCGTGCGGCGGACCTTTGAATTCAAGACAAGGCATTATTTTATCTCCCCCTAATCTGCCCGGGTGGGATAACGTTGAAATCGTAGATTTTTTGAAAAAGCGGTATCATGGAAAAGTGGGATTGCAGAATGATGCCAATGCCTGTGCCTTGGCTGAATGGAAATACGGTGCAGGAAAAGGTACTGAGAACATGATCTTTTTGACCTTTGGCAGTGGTTTGGGCGCAGGTTTGATTCTGAACGGTAATTTATACACCGGAGCTTCGGATATGGCAGGAGAAGTAGGGCATATTCGTTTGACTGATTATGGCCCGATCGGTTATGGAAAAGCGGGATCACTTGAGGGGTTTTGCTCCGGAAATGGACTGGCTCAATTGGGGCGAATGTATGCTCAAGAACAATTTCAAATAGGGAAAAGGGTTTCGTTTTGCTCCGATATTGATCACCTGTCTGGGATCACAGCAAAAAGCATCGCCGAGGCTGCCGATCAGGGAAATGAAGATGCGCTTTTGGTTTATCAAATTTGCGGGGAACAATTGGGCAAGGGGCTTTCGATCTTGATTGATATATTAAATCCGGAATTGATCGTAATCGGCAGTATCTTTCAAAGAAGCGAACACCTTTTAAAAACTGCAATGCAAAAAGTTATAAAAAAGGAAAGCTTGCCACATTCCGAAAGCGTGTGTCAAATTGTTCCTGCCTTGTTAAAAGAGAATCTTGGAGATTATGCGGCATTATCAATTGCTGCAACTTTACAGTGAGAGGAATACTATGGAAAATTTATATTGTCGATATCCCGAATTAACTTCTTGTAAAGATGAAATTGAAACTGCAATAAAGCTGATGATAAAAACATACCAACAAGGCGGTAAGGTTTTGCTTTGTGGGAATGGCGGAAGCTGTGCGGACTGTGATCATATTGTTGGTGAATTGATGAAGGGATTTTTACTTGGACGAAAAATTGATCCATCATTTGAAAGTTCTTTGATAGATCTTTACGGTGAAAATGGGAGAGAAATGGCAAGAAAGCTTCAAGGCGGATTGCCTGCAATTTCCTTGCCTGCCCAAAGCGCATTGTTGTCGGCGTTTGCAAATGATGTTGATTCCGACATGGTATATGCACAGCTGGTATATGGGTATGCCGATTCGAAAGATCTATTAATTTGTCTTTCTACGTCCGGAAATTCAAAAAATGTTGTGAATGCCGCAAAAATTGCCAAAGCCCAAAAGGTTGCGGTTTGCTCGTTAACAGGAAAGAAGGAAAGTGAATTGTCTTGCCTGAGCGACATAACCATTCGAGTTCCTCGAAGTGAAACCTATCAAGTTCAGGAACCTCATTTACCCGTTTACCATTATATTTGTGCAGTAGTGGAGGAATATTTTTATGAAACATAAAAACGCATTACAAAGAGTTTTGGTTTTTGCGATATCATTGATTTTCGTATTGAATTTATTTAGCCTTCCTATGTTTGCAGAGGCTCTCTCGGTGCAAAAAACGTGGTCACCCGCAGACGGTTATGTTCAAAACCGTATTCCGGGTATTATCGCGGCGGCAGACGGAAGCCTGCTTGTCTATTGGGAGGCGCGGAGATCGGATGAAAGCGATACGGAGCATACCGCTATTGAAATTTGGAGATCAACCGACAATGGACAAAATTTTACCAAGGTGCAAACTTTGGGAGATGGGCAGAACACAAGATACACTAACCCTGTTATGGTGGTGGATCAAGAGGATACCGTACATCTGTTGTACGTATCAGCCACCGGCTCGGACGGTGTTTATCATATGACGAGTACGGATCACGGCTTGACGTGGTCAGCTCCCGTCAATATCATTGATGCTTTTGAAAAGGAAACGATTGGTTGGGATATGGTCAATCTGGGACCCGGACACGGCATCTGCCTGCAAAACGGTGAGCATGCAGGTCGTCTCATTTTCAGCGCATGGTGTCATACGGGTACCTTTGACGTTTACACGCTTTATAGCGACGATAACGGCAAGACGTGGCAATTGGGCGAGTGTGCCGATGGAAATTATGATGAAACCGCGATTGCGGAGCTTTCTGATGGTAGCGTGATGCTCAATTCCAGACAGTACACGGTGTCATACGATACCGATACAAGCGTTCCCGGTACAAACACCTATAACCTTGGAAAGCCTGATAGTGCAGACGAGGCTTACCGCTATATCACGGTGAGTGATACGGGAATCGGCGGTTGGTCGGACACGCGCATGGATACCGCTCTGCAAAATCCGTCGGTTCAGGGAAGTATGGTTTCCGCCACGGTAAACGGACAGCACGTGCTGATATACATCGGTTGCGACAGCAAGACCGCAAGAGAAAATTTGTCGGTTCGTTGCAGTTACGACGACGGAAAAAGCTGGTCGTCTCCGATTCGGGTAAAGTCATCGAGCGCATCATACTCCGATCTCGTTATTGTCGATCAAACCGTTTACGTGATCTATGAAAGTCATCCGAATGAAAAACTGTTTCTTACCTCTTTTTCCTTGAGCAATTTTGAGGATCCTTCAACCGTTTTCTGGGTAGGAAAGGGAACTGCAAGTGAGCCGTATCTGTTGGAACGGATGCAGGATATGGAAAAGCTTTGCAATTCCGAACAAGCTTATGCAAACACCTATTTTAAGCTTTGCTTTGATCCTGATTTTTCTACAGTTGTTAATTTTAAAGGGATTGGCAATCAAACTGTCTTTGCAGGCTGTTTTGACGGAAACGGACATACCGTTATCAATGATCTTAACAACAGTATGTTCGCAAAGCTTACAAACGAACAGAATGTGACAAACTTAAATCATAAAATAAACGTTTTCTCTGACAAGAACTACGCACAGATCGGGACCACAGAGGATTTTCGTATTCGATTTGTAAGCGAGTTGAATTGCGCTCCCGAATTATTGTCCGAAGCGGGGTTTGAGGTGACGATCGTTTATCGCGGTAAGACCGCTAATGAAACATTGAAATCGTCAGTTGTTTATACAAGCTTGAGCGGAGACGGTGAAACATATACGCCTGAAATAGGATTGTATTTCCTCGCCTGTGGTATCAAGGAGATCCCGACCGACGATGTGGTGTCCGTTAGCTTCCGTCCATTTGTGACAACACAAAAAGGAATGAAGTTATTTGGGAACACCTCTGATTTTAATGCGGTTGATTTTGATTTAATTTATTCGCTTGCTGTTTCTAACTATGAGTGCAATTATGTTTCATGGGATAGGATTGTCGTTGGTGCACACTGATAGGTAAGCTCGAATATTGTGAATGAAGCATATAAAGGAGTTTGTAAATGAATATTTCCGAAAACGACGTAGCTAAATTTTGCGGCGCGCGATATATTAAAGCAACCAAAGAAGCTCCCAATTTCAGCTTTTATGATCCTGCTCCCTTATTCAGAAAGCTTATTACCTTGGACGAAGAGATCAAAGAGGCAAAGCTGATGGTTCAAAGTCCGGGATTTGCTTGCTTTTATGTCAACGGAAAAGAAGTTAGCGAGGATGTTTTTATCTCACCCTTCAGCAATTACGATAAGCTTCTTTGGTATAGCACCTATGACGTAACCGCATTGTTACAAAAAGGTGTGAATTGTCTCGGTGTGATTGCGGGAAACGGCTTTTTGAACGAGTCCTTTGATACCCCGTGGCATTATGACAAAGCCGCTTGGCGCGATGCTCCCAAATTTTTGCTTTGCTTAAAGGTCAACGGTCGCACAGTTGCGGTCAGTGATGAAAGCTGGAAAACCGATCTTGCCCATTCGTATATTATTTTCAATCACTTGCGGAGCGGGGAGCATTGGGACGCACGAAAAAAAGACGACTCATGGCTGTATCACGATTACGACGATTCGAATTGGAAAAATGTAATTTTATGTGATGAAATCCAGGATGCGGTGCTTCGTCCGATTCTTTGCCCTCCCGTGCGAGAGGTGGAAGCAATTGCTCCGATTTCCGTTACTAAAACCAACCGCGGGTATCTTGTAGATTTCGGTGTGACGATGTCGGGATATATGCAGATCACGTTGCAACAGACACGGGGAAGTGAGATCCGCTTTTACTATACAGAGGATCTGGATGAAACAAATGCTCCAAAAAATAATAATATGGATAAGGGTGGATTTGCTTTTGTTGCCCCTTTTCATATGGGACGTCTGATTGCCTCGGGGGGAGTAGACGTATTTAAGCCCAAGTTTACATATTACGGATTCCGTTACGTTTTAATCGAGGGATTGGAGCAAAAACCCAAATGTGAGGAGCTATGTGCATGTTTTGTGCATAACGACGTTCGCAGACTGTCCGAGTTTTCTTCGGGAAATGAGGTGTTGAACTACATCTATGACGCGGGGATTCGGTCTACCTACTCGAATATGTTTTGGTGCATGACCGATTGTCCCACAAGAGAAAAACTTGGTTGGACCAACGACGCGCAAGCAACCGTGGAGCAGGCGCTGATCAACTTTGACATTGTATCTTTTTATGAACGATGGTTTGAGGATATCAAGTCTGCAATGAGAGAGGATGGTGCGCTTCCGGGTGTTGTTCCTTCTCCGGGATACGGATATCGGATCGGTCCTGTTTGTGATTGCTTGCTTTATGAGATCCCATATCAGATTTACCGTTACACGGGGCAGACTGAAATGATGATCGAAGCTATGCCGCATTTTGAGAAATATGCAAATTATTTGGAAAAAAGAATACGGGAGCATTCACATTTTGATCTTGGAGATTGGATGGGACATGAAAACAGTCCATTAATTCCAAAAGAATTTGTTCTTGCATTTTATTTGTTAAAGGCTTTTAAAATTACAGCTTTGGCGAATAGACTTGCGGATAAGGATTCTGCTGTGTGGATGAAAAAATTGGAGACTGCCCGCGAAGAATTTTTAAACGAGTATCTTGACGAAACAGGACATTGTAAGATCAACGAGCAGACCGCAGTGGCAATGATGCTGGAAGGTGGCTTGTATCGGGATCAAAAGGTTTTAGCAGATCAATTGGTTGAGGTCGTTCTTCGCGATCAGGTTAAGTTGACAAGTGGCATGGTGGGGGTACAGTATCTTTATGATGCGCTTGCGCAAAGTGATCGTTCGGATTTGGCATATCAGTTGATTACCGAAAGTGATCCCGGATATAAAACATGGTATGAAAGCAGAGCCACCACCTTGTGGGAATCTTGGGACGGCAAGGATAACGGCTCGCACAATCACCATATGTTCTCATGTGTCATTGCGTGGTTCTACAAATCTCTTTTGGGAATTGCTCCTATGGAAGAATATCCTGCATTTGAGAAGATCGAGCTGTCACCTTGCTTTATTCCGCAGTTGGGGTTTGTAAAAGGCTCTATGCTTACGGTCAAAGGCGAGATCAAAGCAGAATGGAAATATGAAAATCAGCAGATCGTATATTCCGTTACGATTCCAAACGGTGTGCAGGCAAGCTATAACGGTCAAGTGTTAGCCGTTGGGAAAAATCGGTTTACCGTAAGCATATGATCGATCTGTAAAGTATTTTTAGGGAGATTAAGTATGACAAAGATCAATTATGAAAGTATTCAGCTCGAATTATCAAATGGAGCACTGCAAAGGACTCGCTATTATGAGGGCGTGTGTGCTTTGATTGATGAAAAAGCAAAACAGGCATCTAAAAAAAGGGATGTGTATTGTTCTGCCGATCAAATGGCAGAGAAGCGAGAGAAATACCGCGCCGAATACATTTCTATGTTGGGGTGGCCCTTGACCGAATACCGTAGCGTTACGAATATAGCTGTTGAAAAGGAATTGCTTGAAGAGATCGAAAATTTAAAGATCTATCGATTGTCTTTGGAAACCCTTCCCGGTGTTTGGTTTCAAGGTCTGCTTTACGTACCGCACGAACGGGACAAAAAAGCGCCGCTTGTCATCCTTCATCCGGGTGGAGGATACCGAGTGGAGGAATTGATCAAGTGCAATCATTATTCTGCCGAAGGCTATCAAAATATCGGAGGCAGGGCATTGGAACGCGGTGCTGTGGTCTATGCTCCACAGCTCATGGTTTGGACGCATGAGGAAAGTGGCGTTCATCAACCGACGACACGTCAATTTTTGGACGTGAAGCTGAAAGCAATGGGGGGAAGCCTTGCGGCATTGGAGATATTCAATGTTCGTCGTGCGATCGATTATTTGATTGCAAATGAGCCGATCGATCCGAAACGCATCGGTGCTGCAGGGCTTTCCTACGGTGGATTCTATACCATGTATCTTGCGGCGGCTGAACCGAGGGTCAAATCGGTCTTTTCCTCATGCTTTTTCCATGATCGTTTTGGTGAACGCAAGGCTGCAGGACAATGCCGTTCGGATTGGCTCTGGCAAAACAGCGCAAACTGCTTTTTTGATGCGGAGGTCGCGGCGTTGATCGCCCCAAGAGCCTTGTATATTGAGAACGGAGATCAGGATGAATTGTTTCCGGCTGAGGAGTCGCTGACAGAATGGGAGCGGTTAAAGCCGTTTTATGAAGCGGCGGGAGCTACGGAAAAGTTACTGTATCATCACGGAGCTTTTGGTCATTGCGTGGCAGAGAGCGATCTTGGCTTTGCGTTCTTTATAAAGCATTTATTTGAATCGTTATAACGTGAGGAACACCATGAAAATTATTCAAAAAATGGTAGAAAAGTTGAAGTTTAACATGAGCTGTGAGGGCGTAACGATTGCCTTTTTGGGGGACAGTGTTACCCAAGGCTGCTTTGAGGTATATCGAAAACGCAACGGAGATATAGAAACGGTCTTTGAAAAGAATTTCTCTTATCAGATGACGGTCTTTGATATTCTTGCTACATTGTTTCCTACGGTCACGGTCAATATTGTCAATGCGGGAATCAGTGGCGATCAAGCAACGCGGGGAGTGCTTCGTGTGGACTCTCATGTGATCCGTCATCAGCCCGATCTGACCGTGGTTTGTTACGGATTGAATGATTGCAGTAACAAAAAGGACAGCGTCAATGTTTATGTAAATGCTTTGGACGGTATTTTTAATAAGCTACAAGCTTGTGGGAGTGAGATCATATTTATGACTCCCAACATGATGAATACGCGCATCAGTGATCATATTGCCGATGAAGCAATACTCAAAGTTGCGGAGCATACAGCTTATTTGCAGAACGAAGGCATATTTGATGCCCATATTGAGGCGGCAAAAAAACTGTGCCGATTAAACAATATCCCAATCTGTGATTGCTATGCGTTGTGGAAAAAGCTTGATAGTTGTGGTGTTGATACAACCGAGCTGCTTTCCAATAAAATCAATCATCCAACACGCGAAATGAATAAGATGTTTGCGTATGAATTGGTGAAAACGATGTTTGAGGAACACTAAATTTATGGCAGATCGTTTTTTTGCACGGTTTAATTTACATAATAGTGTTGGATGTTTTCCGATGTCCGTTGATATACTTGCGCCGTTGCTTAACTGTAAAAAAGCTAAACTTCAAAGGGAATTGGATGATTTTGAAACGATACAACGAGAACGAGTGATACGACTAAAACAAAGTCACGCACAGGAAATTGCAAAACTCTTTGGGAAAAAAGTTTTATTTTTAGGTGATTCCATTACCTCCGATAACCTTGGGTATCGTACTACGGTGACCGGAGTGGCAAATCTCGAAAGTTTTGATGAATCAATCTCCGGAGGGATATCCTCCATGCTTCTTCATTCTGCTAAAAGTCAGATTGAAAAGAGGAACCCCGATATTGTTTCTCTCATGATTGGTGCAAATGGTTCGGTTAGTATAGGCAAGGATTCAATCAATCAAGTCAGCATTCAAGAATATGCAAGAAATGTACAGGAGATCATCGGTTGGGCAAAACAAGGTGGGGCGACCGTATTGCTTTTTGAGATTACCCCAATCCATGAGAAACGCTTTGCCGCGTCTTTTAATAAAGAGAGTAAATTTCAAACAAACCAAATGATTAATCGTTACAACATGATTTTAAAAGAGATTGCAAATTCAAACGAAATTAGGTTGATTTCTCACGATTGGATTACGGTGTTTGATGATTATGATTCTTTGTTTGAACCGGACGGAATTCATTTAAGCATTATAGGGCAGGAGCTGTTTGCAAAAAAATGGCTAACAGCAGCTGCGAAAGTTACTTATGAAAGGAAAAGAATATGAAAACAATCAAAGACAAATATTTGGTAGTAGGTGCCGATTTTGCCGGTTATCCGTTGAAGGAAGCCGTAGTGGCACAGCTGAAAGCAAAGGGGTGGAAGATCACTGATCTTGGCGTGACCGCCGATAGTGATCCTAACGACACCGAGAATATGTTTCACCGAGTAGGAATTCGCGTTGGAGCACAGATCTCTGAGGGGAACTTTGAAAGAGCGCTTCTGTTTTGCGGAACGGGTATGGGCATACATATTGCCGCATCCAAGTGCCCCCATGTTCACGCGGGTGTTGTGGAGAGCGTTCCTGCGGCGCTTCGTGCGATTACCGGAAACGGTGTCAACGTGCTTGCAATGGGTGCTTTTTACGTAGCCCCTGCCATGGGCTGTGATATTGCGGACGCCTATCTGGGAGCGGAGCTGGGAAGCGGATACGAATGGTGGCATAATTT
>JAFTXB010000182.1 GCA_017461825.1 Clostridia bacterium | reverse complement strand
GCGGGTTCGAATCCTCCTGCCCCTGCCAAAAAATCCAAGTCGAAAGACTTGGATTTTTTCATTTGTGTCCGCAGGACACAACATCATTTGCGTGCAGCGCACGCAACATCATTTGAGCGTCAGCTCAACATCATTGCCGCCCTGCGGTACAAATGAACGAGGTTGCACTTCGTGCAAATGATGTGCTTCGCAATGATGTGGGCTACGCCCAATGATGTTGCGCTTCGCGCAAACAGAATTAAACCGTTTGCTTGGTGCGCTGAAATATAGTTGATTTTTGACCGAAAGTGTGATATAATAAAGACGGAAAGACGGTGATATCGTGAGGGAAGATAAGCTCGGTGATCTTTCAATGGAGTTATCCGTTGATGTTTTGCAGTTGACCAAAGAATTGCGTACAAAGCACGAAAATGTAATTTCCAATCAAATCGGAAGAAGTGCAACAAGTATTTGCGCTAACATTGCCGAAAGCAAATACGCTCACGGTCGTGCTGACTTTATTGCCAAGCTTGAGATTTCACTCAAGGAAACCAACGAAACAAGCAAGTGGCTTGAAATGCTTTGGAAAAGTGAGTATATTGACGAAGCAAGATATAAAGCACTTGATCGAAAATGTTCAACGATAAGATTTCTGCTGGAGAAGTCAATTACAACGGCTAAAAAGAATATCAACACGGCGAAGGAGGGAGCAAAATGAGCAAGAAATTAATAATTATAATTGCGATAATAATTGCTTCTGTTCTTGCTATATCTATTGCTCTGTCTTGTGTAGCAAGATTTGTGTTTCTTTCTCCCTCGTGCTATTCAGATAATAATGAATTGACCGAACAAGAAAATTATTGCATAAAAAAAACAGTTCTTGAATCGGTAGAAGAGAGATTGTCAGTTTTTGCAAGTAATACCAACAACATATATGATCCGTCTGCTACCGAAATTGAGATTATTCAACTCGATGAAACACAAAACAATTGTAAACATATTTTCATTTGGATAAATACCGATTTTATGGAGTCTGTTACCAAGGAAAATGACGAATATATTATCCGAGTGCAAACACATTATATGGAATCTTCTTCTGATGATTGCGTGTATGAGATTCATATGTCAGAGAATTTTGATATAACGTTCTTTGGTTTAGATCCGTAACAATACATAGACTTCGTTTGCGCGGATGGAGTAGCACCCCGGAAGACAGCGGTCAAGTGCAACTCCCATCATCGCCAAGGGATCAGTCTATCTACTGACTAAAAACCATGGATCGATTTCAAAAAAACTTGCGGTATGGATCGATTTTGAAAGGGTATCACAAAAAATCCAAGTCGAATGCTTCGTACCGTTAAGGACAGTTTTTAAGAATTAAGAACTACGAGCATTGCGAAGGAGAAGAAAAATACGAGAACATTTCGGTGTTTCTCGTATTTTTCTTTTTTGCACATTTGCAGATTTTCCGTCTTTATAGTACACTAAAAGCACCAAAGGAAGGTGCAATAAATGAAAAAGAACATTGAACAGAACGGAATTACCTATGAACTCAGAGGTGAGCAATACTACCCCTTGCTTGAACTCCCCGAACAAAAGGAGGTCGGCAAGTACGGAAGATTGCACCTCGAATATCTCGAAGAGTATCGCAAAGGGCGTTACACCAATCTTCTCTCGGAAGGTATTCTCAATCAGTTGCTCTATGAGATCGATGTTGATTTTTGAAAGCATCTCAAAGCGTTGCATATGCACCATGCGCATCCTTGGATACTCCAACAGTGTTATAAGTCACATCAGCACCTGTGGCAAAATACCATTCATTGTTCAATCGGATACCCGGACAAAGCGAAAGTGTCATACAATTATGTCGGTCTAAAAGGTATTTAATTCTCAAAAGTTCTAAAGATTTCAGTCACAGACAAGGGTTTTTCAGGATTGATTTACCCCTTTCTTTATTCCCTTCATTAAGCAGAGCAGATCGTATTTTAAAGTGTTATGTTTTTAATATTTTTAAAATTATTGCAACTTTCTATTGCAATTTTCGAATGAATTTGTTATAATTTTATAAACGAATTCAAAGTGAAGGGTGGCTTATGAAGAACTCTGTATTGGCTTACGAGCAAAAAAGAAAGCAATTGATCCGTATTTATGATATTGAGTTCGATTTTTCGCAGCATATTTTTCCCGCTTGGTATCCGATCATGAAGGATACGCGTCTGTGCTGTCATTACCATTTGCACGAGCGTATCGAGATCATCGTGGTGGATGAGGGATGTGTGACCTTTCAAGTGAACGGCAGGCAGTACGAGCTTTTTGCGGATGACGTCCTGTTTATCAATCCCTTTGAACCTCACAGCGCCTTTATTCCTCGCGGGTGCAACCGCACGGTCTATCACGCGATCAATCTTGATCCGAACTCACTCAAGGAGATCCCGTGCAAATCCTTTCAACGGATCCTTGACGATCTGACCAACGGAAAAAAGGCATATTTTAACGTGTTGCCCGACAAAAGCCCGCGCAAGGAGGTCCTGAACAATCTCAAGGGATTGATCAGCGGTGGAACCGAGTTGGATGAGCTGCACCGCTTGGCGCATATGTTTCATTTTTTCTCTTTGCTCGGAGAGCCGTTTTCTATCGGAAATGAAACCGAGAATAAAAGATCCTCCGTGTTTATCAAAACGGTCGTTCTGTACATACAAAATACTCCGCCGCAGGAAATCTCTCTGGAAGCGATCGTGAGCACACTGGCGTATAACAAGGCGTATTTTACCACGCTTTTCAAAAAGAATTTCAGAATGACCTTTACCGACTACGTAAACAATTATAAGATAGAGCTGGCAAAAGGGTATATCCGAAACGGCAATTACAATCTCAACGAGGTCGCCGTAAATTCGGGTTTTAATTACTATGCCTATTTCTTTAAAAAATTCAAGGTCATAACCGGCATCTCACCCAGTGATTTCGTTGAGCAATGCCGCTTGCAAAAATAAATAGCACGGAAAGAGAAAGCCTTGGGATCAACCGCAAAAGCGGAGACCCCGAGGCTTTGTTTTTTGAGAAAGGAATTCATTCGAATTCAATCGTCCAAGATCGTTTCGGTAAGCCGCTTCTTGTTGATATCCGAGATGTCCGACAGATAGATACGACCCTTAACGATGTCAAGCGGCTTTTTCTTTTTGATCATCTTCAGGAGCTTCTCTCTGACGGAGAATGCCCCCTGCATTTTTTGCAGTCGTTGTGTTACCGATCGCAACGTTTCATGATAGGCATCCAAGGGCTTGAAGCAAACGGTGATCTCGTAAACCGCATTCGGATCAAAATCCTTGACCGTTACGCCAACCTCTTCGTAAGCTCTCACCCTTGCCTGACAGGGGATTCCGTTTTTCAACACTGTGATGGTGGGGGCCCTTTGATTCAGATCAAGGGCGGCATCTGCGGGATGATGGATCACGATATTCGGAAAGCGCAGGATCACCGTTCTGTTTTCGGGGATCACCGAGGGGTCTCCCGTCACAGATAAGGTTACCGTTTGAGTACTTTCGGTTTTGGTAAGCAGAAAATTTGTAAATGCTTTGGCATCCTCGCAGTCCTCGAAAAGCGAAAACTCTCCGTTGCCGTTATAGATACGAGCCTCAATTTCGTGCGGGTTGTTACAGCCGTTGCCGCGATCGTTGCTAAGAATAACCGCAGAGCCTTCTTTTGCAAATACGGGAATGCTGTCCAGCGGTCTTACTGCCGTAATTGCACGTCCACCCTTTCCTACACGGTAGACATCGCCTGTAAAGAAGTCTGTCCAAACGCCCTCGGGGAGCCATACCTTGGTTTCGGAAAGGCCGTTTTCCTTGCTTGGCTCGGTAATGGGGGCAACCAGTAGGCTTTGCCCGAAGAAGTATTCATTTTTATACTCGAAGCTTTCGGGAGAGTCGGGATACTGATAATACAACGGCTCGCAAAGGGGCAGTCCCTGCTCGTGTGTCAGATAATTGCAGGTGTAAAGGAACGGGATCATGCGATGCCGCAGCACCAGCGTTTTTTTAGCCAGCTCGCCGATCCCGTTTTCGTAAGCCCACGGCTCCTTGGTAAGGATCGGGGAATCGGTGCAGTGCATACGGTTGATCGGATTAAATACGCCAAACTGCAAAAAGCGCAGATAAAGCTCGTCGTCTTTCACGCCGAGATGATGACCGCCGATATCGTGACCCCACCACGTGTAGCCGATATTACTTGCCGTTGCGGTGAAGTATGGCATCAGGCGAAGTGTTTCCCAAGAGATCGTGGTATCCCCCGAAAAGCCGATAGGGTAGCGGTGAGAGCCGATCCCTGCGTAACGGGATACGATCAGAGGATGTGCGTGATCCTTTCCGTTATCAAGATAGTGGTAGTGGTTGAGTGCCCAGAGGGGATCCAGACCGTCCATTGCTGATTTTGTGCCTTGTTGCCAGTCGATCCACCAAAAATCAACGCCGTCGCGCTCATAGGGGTGATGAAGTACACGGAAATATTCCGTTACGAATTTTTCATCCGAGATATTAAATTCAATCACTTTTTCGGTGGAAGGATCTACCCCCATTGCCTCTGCCATTTCATGATACATATCCTCGTAATAGCGGACGCCTGAGCTGGGGTGCAGATTCAGCGTAACCTTCAGATCGCGCGCCTTCAGCTCCTTGAGAAAGGCACGGTAATTTGGAAACAGATTTTGATTCCATGAATAGCCCGTCCAACCGATATTTTTGTTTTCCGGCGTTGCAAGGCAACCGCGTTCCGCCGTGTTTTTGCCTTGTGCGGTGATCTGTTTTTCCTCGTCTACGTTGGAAGAGTAATGCCAATCTATATCGAGCGTTGCCACGGTAAGAGGAATTTGCTCCTTTTCAAAACGATCCATCAAATGCAGATATTCCTCGTCCGTGTAGGCGTGATAACGGCTCCACCAGTTACCAAAGGCAAAGCGGGGGAGCATAGGCGTTTTTCCGCAGATCATATAAAGTGCCCGCACCGCATTGCGATAATTCTTACCGTAAGCAAATACGTAAAGATCCAAAGGCTGGTTGGCGGGGGGGATCAAGGTGCCGTTGCCGGTCAGCCGAAGGGAAGAGGTGTCGTCGATCAGTGCAACCCCATTTTTGGAGCAAACGCCGTTTTCCAGCTTGAGTCGGCTGCCGTTTCGTATGTAAATCTCTCCGTCATAGCAATCCAGAGTCCTGTAGGTTCCCAAAAGGTTTTCGCTATTTTCCAGAGGCAGTTCTTTTCCGTTTATTATAATACGGCTTTTCTCCCATTCGCGTGAAATGATCAGGGACGCGGCTTCGGTTGTGATTTGTATTTCCGTTGCCCCACGTGTTTCGGTGTATTTCTGCGGGGGCATATTACGGAACCACACGCTTTGCGTGGCGTGATCGTTGAATTGACGGCTTGGGTCACACTCGATGCGAAACAAGCCCTGCTCCAAAACCGTGATACGGTAGTCCGCAAACAAAATCACGTTTTTGGGATCCGCAATCGGATCAATCAGGGGAATCAAATGCTTTAACATGGGTTGGATAATCCTTTCACTGTAAAAGTCTATTTATATTATACAACCGATGAAAGAAAAAGTCGATATATTATTTTTAGTCGTTTGATATACGATTTTTGTTTTCTCTGCTTTTTCGACGGCTTTAGAATCTTTGATTTGGTTGTTTTTAACAAAAACAAGGTTGCTGATTTGGTAATATTGTTATTTTGATTGATTATTCAAGGATAAGTCTCAAAAAAATCTAAATATTGTATATAAAACAGCAAAACGCAGAGAATTGAAATGCACTCTTGATTGTGGTAAAATGGATATAGCAAAAAAATAAAAAGACGGAGGTACTTTTATGAAGAAGCTTTTTTCACTGCTCTGTTGTATCTTAGCGCTGGCAACACTGTTTGCAGGGTGCCAAAATGATGGGCCTGTCAACGAGGATCCGAAGGATACGTCCACGGAAGAAGTAGACACGAGCGATCTTTATGATGCCAACGGTTATTTGAAGGATTCCATTCCTGACAATATCGATTACGGCGGAGCAATCATTAAGATCATGGCTTGGAATGCCGAGGGAGGCGACGTGGATTTTACCACGGATTATTCCGAGGGAGATCAGATCGCCTATCAAACCTTCTTGCGCAACGAGGCCGTGCAGGAACGTCTGAACGTGGAGTTCGAATTTGACCTTTCCATGAAGGGCAACAACGCCGACCGCTACAACTATGTGCAAACGGTTGAGAGAAACATCGGCGCGGGAATTAATTACGACCTGATCGCCTCCTACAGTATGTGTGCCGCAAACTTTTCGGCAGACGGATACGTAGTGGACCTGAAGCAATATCAGGGTATTTTGGATTTTGAAAAGCCTTGGTGGTCGTCCAAGATGCTGGAGAGCTCCACCATTAACGACAAGCTGTATTTTGCATCGGGATCGATTTCTGCGTCCAGTATTTTGCAAACGCTGGTGCTGGCAGTCAATATGCAAAAGGTAGTAGACTACGATTTGGAGGATCCCCGTCAGCTGGTACTGGACGGCGAGTGGACCATGGCGAAATTCTATGAGATGTGCGCCAATAAATGGATCGACACCAACACCGAGGTAGAGGGCAAGGATGCGGGGGATAACTTTGGCTTTGCTCCTATGGACAGTGTCATAGGCGACGGATTTTTGGCAAGCAACAGTTTGCATTACCTTTCCACCGATGAGTCGGGCAAGCTTGTGATCGATCCCAAGTTCAAGGGCGAGCAGACCTACAATCTTTCCCGCGATCTGATCGATAAATTCAAGACCGACGACTATCTCTATGACGGAAACAGCCACGCCGCCGTTCTTCGCGAGGGCAGATCGCTGTTCTTCGCTTGTACTCTTGATTTTATCAAGGGCAACAGAAGCGAAATGGATTATAAATTCGGCTACGTTCCTTACCCCAAGGCCGACGAGGCGCAGAAGGAATATTACTCTGCTTGCGGCTTCCCGTACACGATGTGGATGATCACCTCTGTTTGTAAGGACGGGGAGAGAGCCGCATACGTTATGGAGGCACTGGCATCCGAGAGCTACCGCACGGTTCAGCCCGAGGTTTATGAAAACCTCAAGTACAGAGGTAACAGTGACCCGCTCAACGGGAAGATGTTTGATCTGATCATCGAGTCCAAGACCTACGATATGGGACGTATTTTCCACAATATGTTCGAATGGAGTAATTCCCCTGTTGCTGCATTCCGTTCCAGAATGTACAAGTACGACAATGACAACTGGTATTCGGCTCTGGCGAGCACTTCCGAGGCGATGCAGAGTGTTATTGATAACATTAACACCAGCTTCGGTTATTAAAAATTATGAAAAATAACTTTTTCTCGTTTTTTGCATTTCTGCTTGCGGCACTCTTTCTGGCAGTTGCCCTTGCAGGATGCAATGGAGAAGGCAATGGAGGGGAAACGGATACCGTTTCCCCTGAGTCCCTTGCAGACACCGAAACGCAACAGTCCGATCCGATGAGCGGTTATCTGCCGCTGACCGAAAACGGAAAGCCGCTGTACGCCGTGGTATATCAGGCATCAGGATTTGCTCCCGGAGTTACCTCGACGGATATTTACGAGGCTGCCCTGTCGATCGCAACCAAGCTCAACGGTTTGCTTCCCAATGCCGATTTCAGAGCGGTCAGCAGCAGCCGTATTCCCGAGGGGATGCGCGTAATTGCCGTGGGCAAGGTAGAGGGAATTTCGGATTCCTATTTTGAGGGATTGCGCTTTCGCGATTGGCGTTTGGACGAAACCAACGGTAATATTTCGGTTGCGGGGTACGTTCACAGCGCGTTTTATATCGCATCGGAGCGCGTCAAGGATTCGATAAAGCTGATTGACGGTGAGCTTTATTTGAAAAAGGACATCCTCGGAACAAGCTTTCAGGATTCCTATTCGATCAAGGATATGACCGTCAACGGCAAATCGGTGTTTGATTACGAGATCTCCTACACCGGCAACAATCTGGATCTGGCAGAAGCGCTTCGGGATCAGATCCGTGCGACCGGCGGCGTGCTCCTGCCTGTAGTGGAGAACGGAACGGCAGAAAAGCAGATCGTGATCGAGTGCAGCCCCGAAACAACAGGCTATCGCGTTGCCTGTGAGGGTGATAAGCTGATAATCTCCTATGGGGACACGCTGGACCGTGAGCTGCTGGAAATGAATTTGGAAAGAACCTTGAACAACGTCACCTCGGGCGGAAGCCTTGAATGGAAGGACGTTGAAAAGGAATATTCGCTTTTGGGCGGTCGAAGGCTGATCACCTTCAACGTGCTGAACGTCTGGAACGGCACCACACCGGGGGCTCGGGACGATGCGGCGGTTAAGATGATCAAGGCGTATATGCCCGATTTCATTTGCTTGCAGGAGTTTGATATTGGCTACCGCAACGCAACGAACGGATTGATCTCACAGCTGTCGGCTGACTATGCCGAGGTTGTAGTTTCGGGCGTGGAGCAAAATTACGTGTGGAATCCGATCTTTTACGACAAGGACAAATATACGGTCGAAGAGTCGGGTTTTGTATATCTGCCCGATCACACCACGTCAAATGAATCCCAAAATTATCAAGCAACCCCCGATAAAACGTCCCGCTTCCGCAGTCTGGTATGGGCTGTGCTGAAGGATAAGACAACGGGAGAGATCTTCGTGATCGGCAATCTGCATTTCAGTGTTACCGACGGCGCGACGGTGCAGGGCGGCGAGGCAGCGGTGGTGATCAATACGATCAAGGGCGTTGCCGCAAGATACGAGGGCTGTACCACGCTGGTGGCGGGTGACTACAACTCCAACCGCCAGTCAAGCACGATGGGGGTTGGCACCATGCTCTCGCAGGGCTTTTACGATACCTACGACAGAGCGTACCACCGAAACGATTACGCCACGGCGCACACCACCGGCAAAGCACCTTCTACGGGGTATCTCAAAAACGCCATTGACCACGTTCTTTCCTTACAACAATTGGACGTGCAGGCGTATCTGGTGCTTGTTGATGAGGAGATCCTTTCGGCAAGCGACCATTCTCCAACAGTTATCCAATTTAATTGAAAATAATAAGAAAGGAGAATCGACATGGAAAAGAAGTTAGTCTATCAGTCGCCCGTAGCGATTACCGAGATCCTTGCGGATGAAGACATTTTAACACTGTCCCAAATCGCGAGCGGTGAGATCCAACCCACGGAATGGAGGACCTGACGGTATGAAAAATACGGTCAAGCTGATGTCGTTCAACGTTTTGAACGGCTGGAAACCCGGTTGTCCGGTTTACCGAACCATGCAAACGCGAAGCGAGCGAGCGGCGCGGCTGATCATTGAGGAGCTTCCCGATATTCTCTGCTTGCAGGAGTATGATTACTATTACCGTCACGACGGTAAATTTGCAGAGGTTGTCAATGGGGAGTACGCCGAAGCGGACACAAGCGACGAAACACCCGCCAAAAGCTGGAACCCCATTTTGTACCGCCCCTCAAAGCTTTCGGTGATCGAAAGCGGCGGCTTTGATTTTGTGGCAAACGGCTTTGTACCCGTTTCAACGGGGAACGCCGACCGCGAAACCTATCCCCCGCGCGCCTGCAACACTTCCAACTATCAGTATCCCGAGAATAGCGACGAGGGCAGGGCAGGCTACGCAATCTCCAAATTCCGCAGCCTTTCCTATGCAGTGATGCAGGACAAGGATGGAAGCCGATTCACCGTTGCCAACACGCACTACAGTCTTCGGTCGTGGTGTCAGGCAGATGAGGTGGAGTTTGTGATCGGAAAGCTGGACGAGATACGGCAAAGACACAACTGTCCGATCCTGATCACGGGAGACTTTAACTCGGCAACCCATTGGGGCGCGGCAAAGCTGATGCTGGAAAAGGGATTTCTGGACACCTACGACATGGCAGTTGTAAAAGACGACTGCGCAAGCTGTCATCCAAGCTCGGGAAAGGGGACGGATGACGAAACCGACGTAATGCCCTCGGGCAATTACAAAACACACGCGATAGACCACATTTACGCCGACAGAGTCTTGACGGTGAATTCCTATCGGATCATCGTACAGGAGGAGCTTTTGTCGGTCAGCGACCATTGTCCCACGGTAATCAAATTTAAAAATGAAAATGGAGGATCAAAATTATGAAAAAAATGATCGCATTGCTGCTGGCGCTGTTAATGGTGGCTTCCACTGTTGTTGCAGTATCGGCAGAGGGGACGGGAGCGGAAACTCCCACGGCTCCCAAGAATATTCAGGTACAAACACGCGCACATGAGAATGAGAATAAAGAAATCGTATCCTACGATATTCGTTTTCTCGCAACAGTCCACTCAACAGAGGGTAAGGAGATCGGCTTTGAGGTCGATGCCTTCTTCTTGGATCAGAACGGTGAAACTCTTGAGACCAAGAAAGTGACCTATTCCAAAAAGGAGAATGAGGAAACGGATGCCAACATGGCAGGCGACTCGGTGTACACGAGTGTAATAGCGGCAGGCGAGGAGCTTACTGCCGAGGATCTTATTATAGAAGAAGACGATGATCCCGCAATCGGTATATTTGCCGCAGTGATCTCCGGCGTTCCCGCGAATCTGGACGTTGTTTTCGAGATCAACACCTACGTTGATTACGAGGGCGGTACAAACAGATCGAGTGATTTCACCGTGCAGTATATCGACGGAGTGGTCGTGAATATGACCGATATGTCCGGTACTCAAAGCGTTTATACGCAGGATTTCACCACGGAAATGACCAGCGCAAAAGCTCTTGAAGCCGCAGGAATTACCAAGCCTTACGGTCAGAATATGAATCTTACCTTGGCGGGGGACAAATTGAACATTCCTCATACCGCATGGAAGAGTAGTGATAAGACCAGCTATTACTTTGGTTTAGTACCGAGAGACCCCTTTACGAAGATGTATACGAAAGAAACCGAAGTTCTTACTGACGACAGTGTATATAACTATATGTTGGAAATGGATATTGATATTTCACAGCTTTCTGTGTTGAATTTCATTTTTAACGGTTCTCCGGACAGTGAATCTGATACGAACCCACTTCGCCCGAAGAGCATTTGGGTATCGCTTCGTGTTCCTACAGTTCAAACTGCGGATGCTCAAGGGAACATAACGTGGAACGGTAAGTTCCAGAATGGATTGATTTCAACTCTGGCAGCAACGAAAGAAAATATTTTTGTGAGAACCGGAACCTACACAGATGCCGGTGCAGATGCGATGGTTTACAACGATACACGAAATGCGCTTGATATAGAAGACGAGGCTAAGAATGTAGCATTGAAGTTAAATATTGTTGTAAACAACACCCATGCGGAGGGATGCCAGGTAGGCGTATTTATCAACGAAACATTGGTGCAAAGCTCTGTAGTTGCAGGTACCTATCGCGTGACCGCAAACAGCTATGTTTCCATGTGGGCACAGGAAACTGTTGCTACTATCGACAATGTAAAGGTATATGAACTCGCCAATGACTATACCCCCACTGATTGGGATCCTGATAATAAGGTGGGAAGCCTTCCTACCGTCACCGAGGATGATGAGAAGTACAGTCAGAATTTCAATGACATTGATCCCTTGGAAGCTTGCAATGTAACGTTTCCCTACACATTCCAAGGTGATGCTACTTCTATTGGAAAAAATAGCCCTACCAAATGTCATGGTGGTTTCCCTGTAACGATCAACGATGCCGGTCAGCTGCAGGTCAACAAGCACGCATGGCACGACAATGCCGACTACTTTGCACACTTGGTTTCCGCCAACGAGGTAGCTGCCGCAGATGTTTACAAGTTTGAGGCTGATTTGGACATTACCGCACTCAGCGCGTTTGGATTTATGATCAATAACAACGTGGATAAAAGTCTCACCGACAATTATACAGAGTACCAGCAAGAAATGTTGTTCGTATCTTTCCGCAATCTTACAGATACACAATCTAGCACAAAAAAGGCTGGTCTGCATTTCCGCATTGCGCACTATAACGACAAAGGCGTTCAAGCAGGTTCTCAAGATTTTTATATTGGTGCGAGTGCACCTGCGCTGAAAGCAAAGTTTACCATGATCGTGGATAGCACGTACACGTATGAGGAGAAAGATGCCACAACGGGTGAAACAATAACAAAAACCGGATGTAAAATTTATCTCTTCCTTGACAATAAGTTGATTGATACTGTTGTATACGATAATACCTATGATGTAAAGAAGAACAGTTCTATTGGTATTTGGGCACAAGATACGGAAGTAACCATTGACAACATCAAGTTTACAGGCGTAAAAAAAAACAGCTGAGTCTGATCTCGTATAACGTCGAGAACGTCTGGTTTGAGAACAGCAACCCCGGTGACCGTGACGACGCGGTGGCTGATATGTTGCTGTACTACGATCCCGATTTCATCTGTCTGCAAGAGTTTAACCTGTTTTACCGCAACGCGGAGAATGGCTTGATCGGTCAACTCTCCGCGCAGTACACCGAAGTCGAGATTGACGGCATGACAACCGCAGATGCGAAGAACAAAATCTACAATCCGATCTTCTACGATCACAGCAAGTATACCCAAGAGGCATCGGGCTACGTGTGGTTCAAGGATGTCGACGATGACGGTGAGGTGGACAGTACTGACTTGAGTAATCTTACGAAAGAGTATAACTATCCCACGGGCGGTACAACGTACAGCAGATGCCTTGTGTGGGCTGTGCTAAAGGATGCGGAGGGCGATCTGTTCCTCGTTGCAAACGTGCATTTCAGTCAGCAAGACCCGGACACGGAAGGTGATAACCCACTCGCCACTCGGAGTAAGATCCACACGGCAGAAGCAACGTTCGTGGCAACCACGCTCAAGGCAGAAGTCGCTAAATACGAGGACATTACCGTGCTCGTGGGCGGCGACATGAACTCCAACGTGAACAACAGCCCCAAATGCGGCGTGGATATGATGGTGAATGAGGAATACGGCTTAGGCTTTACGCACACCTATAATCTGACGAAAAACAGCAACAACTCGGCAACCAGTACGAATTCGAGCGGCGGCTTTGACACGGGCTATCTGGACTACGCGATCGACCACATTCTCACGCTGAATAAAGATCTGAACGTTCGCTCCTTCTTTGTGCTGACCGAAATGGATCGTAAGGTCACAGGTCCGAGCGGAAACGACATCAGAATCAGCGATCATCTCCCCGTCAAAATGAGCTTTTACAAATAACAACAACCCATATGGGCTGACACGATCGTGTCAGCCCTCCCCCAACCGGACAGAAAGGAAATAACTATGAAGAAATTACTTTCTCTTTTTTTGGTGACAGTTATGTTGATCACCGCACTCGC
>JAFTXB010000181.1 GCA_017461825.1 Clostridia bacterium | reverse complement strand
CGGGCTTGCTCGTCCCGTTTTTCGGGCTTGCCGTTTGTGCGGTGGTGGGCGTTTTTGTAGGGGCTGGCGCCCTCGACAGCCCGTTTTTTGGGGCTTGCCGTTTGTGCGGTGGTATGCCTTTATTTTAGGGACGAGCAAGCCCGTCCCCTACAAAGATTGTGAGGTTTTTAGTTTGTATCGCGGTGGGCGGGTGTTGCGGATGCGCCAGCCCCTACAAAGGAACGGGGCAGAAACACCCCACTCTATCCAATAAACCCTTTTTTTAAAGTTTTGAGGGGTTCCAAGGGGAACTTTTAAAAAAGTTCCCCTTGGCGCGTCCCCCACAAAAAACGAGTCTGTGTTCATGCTTGATAGCGGTCGATGTTGCGCTGGCGGTACTGCCCGGGGGTAGAGAAGGTGGAGGCTTTGAACTGGCGGCTGAAGTGGGATTGAGAGGAAAAACCGCACTCGTAGGCGATTTCGGAAAGGGTTTTGTCGGTTTGCACAAGGAGCAGCTTGGCGTGCTTGATGCGCTCTTCGGTGAGATACTGTTGCGGCGTTTTGCCCATGACGGTGCTGAATACGTGGTGAAAGTAGTTTGGGGAGTATCCCGCAAGCCTTGCAAGCTCTTCAAGGGTGAGGTGCCGCGCAAAATTTTCACGGATGTATTCCATTGCTTGCGGAATAAAACGGTTGCGGTTTTTATCAAAGCTTTCGGGGCAGTTGAGGTTGTTGCGCGAGTCTTTTTTGAGATAATAAAAGAGCTCGAGCAGCCGCGCGTTGAAAAAATCCGATTCGGGATCGTAGCCATCTTCCAAAAGATGTGCGATCAGGCTTTCAAACAGCTTGCCGTAGGCTTCGCGGTCAATGATCTGAAAATAGTCGGGCGTGTTTTCCAGCAGGGTCTTATAGGGGGAGGTGTCGGGCAGCACCAAATGAATGTAATAGCATTGAAAATCAAAAATACTCGACCGCACCTGCCCGGGCTTGCCGCACAGTACCGTGCCGGGAGCAAGCTCAAAGGCGCGTCCGTTTACCACCGACTTGCCGGTTGCAGAGATGTAATATTCAATTTCAAAGCTGTCCACCGTGCGGTCTGCCGTCCGTTTTTTGCCCGGATATGCCACCGAGGTGTCAAATACGCCGTATTCGATCAGGTCGCCGATCTTCATGCCTGTCAGTCCTTTCATATTTGTTTGATAGGGATATTATAACATGTTTTTTCGAAAAAATCAAGCAAAATCGTAAGATTGTGCAAAGGATGCATAATATTATGATATACCGCAACGGCAAAAAGCTTTATAATGTAAAATGAATACAAATGCGGTGACACAAGCCGTATCAAAAAAAGGAGGATCTTTTGACATGAAGGTTACCGACGTAAAAACATTTGTGGTGGATTGCTTCCGCACCAACTGGGTGTTTGTGAAGGTCTACACCGACGAGGGCATCACGGGAGTGGGCGAGGGCACACTCGAATACAAGGAAAAGGCGCTTGTGGGTGCCGTTGAGCATATCAAGAGCTATCTTGTGGGCAAGGATCCCCGTCAGATCGAAAAGCATTACCACGACATTTACCGCGACGCTTACTGGCGCGGCGGAGCCGTGCTGATGAGTGCGCTTTCGGCTGTTGAAATGGCACTTTGGGATATTCTCGGAAAATCGCTGGGCGTTCCCGTGTACCAGCTGCTGGGCGGCAAGGTCAACGAGGACTGCCGCATTTACGTCAACGGCTGGTTTGCGGGTGCAAGAGAGCCCGAGGAGTTTGGCGCAAAGGCAAAGGAGGCCGTTAAGCGCGGCGTTACCGCTATGAAGTGGGATCCCTTTGGCAAAAACTATCTCCAGATCTCCAACCAGGATCTCGACAAGGCACTGCGCTGCATTGCCGCCGTTCGTGACGCGGTGGGAGATCAGGTCGATCTTCTCATCGAGGCACACGGCCGCTTTGACGTGCCCACGGGCATCAAGATCGCGCAGGAGGTGGCACAGTTCAAGCCGATGCTCTTGGAAGAGCCCGTACCGCCCAACAACCTTGAGGCACTTGAGGCTGTCCGCGCAAAGTCGCCCGTAGCCATTTCGGCAGGCGAGCGTCTTTACACCCGTTTTGACTACAACGAGCTCTTCCGCCGCCGTGCCTGCGACTACATCCAACCCGACATCTCGCACGCGGGAGGCATCATGGAGCTCAAAAAGATCGCCGCGATCGCGGAGGCAAATTACATTCCCTTCGCGCCCCACAACCCCTCGGGCCCCATCGCAAACGCGGCAACCATGCAGATCGCCGCTTGCTGCCCCAACTTCTGCATCCTCGAGATCATGTACAGCGACGTTGATTACCGCAAGTTCATCACCAACGAAAATCTCGTTTATGAAAACGGCCGCATCAAGATCGGCGACCGCCCGGGACTTGGCATTGAGCTGAATGAAGAGGAGTGCCTCAAGCACCCCTACGTTGAGCACAACCTCCGCCACTACACGGGGGCACTTACCGACATCCGCCCCGCTAAGACCGAATTTTATTTCTGATAGGAGACAAACATGAAGGCTACGATGATAACCGGCGCTTGCATCAACACGGGCGTCGCAATGGTAGAAAAATTTGCAAGTGAAGGCAAAAACGTTGTTTTCACGGGTAGAAGCATTGAAAAGGTAAAGGCGTGCGAAGCGCAGTACCGCGCAAAGTTCCCCGAGGTTGAGATCGAAGGCTTTGCCCTCGATTCGCTCGACGCCGACGGAAACGTGGATGAAGCATCGGTAAAGGCACTGTTCGCGACGCTTGACGAAAAGGACATTTTTATTGAGACCCTTGTGCTCAACGCCGCCGATCAGGGGCTTGGAATGGAGATCTTCAAAAGCTCGATCAACGATTTTATGCGCGTTTACAAAACCAACGTGGTGTGGAACTTCTGTCTGGTGGAAAACGCAGCGCTCCGCATGAAGGAGCAGGGCGGCGGCAGCGTGGTGTTTATCAACTCCAACACCGCTTACCGCGCGATCCCCGACCGCACGGCTTACGTTTCGTCCAAGGGCGGTCAGCTGGGGCTGATGCGCGCTTTGGCGCTTGACCTCGGCAAGTACAACATCCGTGTCAACGCCGTTCTGCCGGGTATGATCCGCACCGACCGCATGGCACAAAGACCCGAGTATTACGCCTCTCTACCGTCGATGTTCACGCCTCTGGGCGACATTGCCTACGGCTCCGACATTGCCGACGCGGCGTGGTATTTTGCCACCCTCGCGCGCAACACCACGGGGGCTGAGCTCGTTGTGGACGGCGGAAACACCATTCAGCTTTATCCTATCATGGATCGCTGAACCCAAAAAGCATTCCAATTGCCTCCGAGGACTTGATTTTTCGGCGGCAATGTGCTATCATATTGATAATGTTTTTCCTTAAAAAGTTTTGAAAGGTGTCGGAAAACTTTTTCAAAAGTTTTCTGACAAAAAGGTGCACGTCATGAAAATTACATGGCTTGGGCAAGCGGGGCTTTTGTTTGAGACCGACGGCAAAAAGATTTTGATCGACCCTTATCTTTCGGACAACGTCAAAAACTTTGAGCCGCAAAACTATCGCCGCGTTCCCGTGGATGAGCGTTTTCTATCTATCAAGCCCGACGTGATCGTGGTGACGCACAACCACCTCGACCACCTCGACAAGGAGACCTTGAAATACTATCTCACCGAAGATGCCGAAGCCCTGGTGCTGGCACCGAACGGCGGCTGGCAGGAGCTTCGCAAATTTGGCGGCAAGAGCAATTACGTGCTGTTCAACACGGGCACCGAATGGAGCTGCGGAAACGTACGCTTTACCGCCGTCAAAGCCGAGCACTCCGACCCCTGCGCCATCGGTGTGATCGTCTCGGCTGAAGGGCGTGACTATTACGTCACGGGCGACACGCTCTACAATGAAGCGGTGTTTGCATCCCTGCCGAAAAAGGACTTTTACGCGGTCTTTCTGCCGGTCAACGGAAAAGGGAATAACATGAACATGACCGATGCCGCACGCTTTGCCGCTCGTACGGGCGCAAAATACGCTGTGCCGTTCCATAGCGGGATGTTCGACAACCTCGACCCCTCCGATTTTGCCGCCGAAAACCGCGTGATCCCCAAAATTTGGCAAGAGATCGTGTTTCAATAATTTTTCGTGGGGAACTTTGAAAAGTTCCCCACACCCCTCAAACTTTTTGGGTCAGGGGT
>JAFTXB010000012.1 GCA_017461825.1 Clostridia bacterium | reverse complement strand
TGACGCTGTGTCAAGTAAGATCGAGCAGCTTGCGACAGAATTCGTTTGGTCAATGGCAAACCATGACCGCTATAATAGTAATCTCCGTCAAGAGCTTGGAGAAGATCTTTGGGAAATGTGGAAGGGCATCTACTTTGCTGAAGTTGGCAATCGAGACAAACAAGAGCAAAGCAAGAAGCAAGGAAATCTTAGAATTATAGGTTCATATGGAACAAAAATTTGGGATAACAGCGGTGTGGCATGTGTTATTAAATCTTCCCTTATCAATCAGCTTTCTCCCTTCGACGCAAATACGATAGAAGTAATGCAGTCGCTTTGCAGTGAGGATGGACAAAAACTGATTTTGGCTTTGCGCTGTGATGTTCCAACATCTAAACAAGCACTCATCGAAAAAGCCAACATTGAAATATCCCGTTTGAATGAGCTTTTGCTTTTATTTGCCGAAAACCGCATTATTGAATTTGTTGCGGATAATCGTTCGGAGGACAGAGGATACTTGATCTGTGGTCATTGCGGTATTGTTGCGTACATGATTTTAACAGCAATGTATGTACTCAATAAAAAGAATTATACCGTTTCTCAATATCTCATAGGATGAATGATTTCTCGCCCCGCCGTGCGCGGGGCTTTTTTTCGAAAAAACAAAATATTTTTAAAAAACTATTGACAAATTCAATACTTCGTGATATGATGTATTGCGTGAGGAGGAGTATGTAATGGATATTCAATTAAAACGTGGTTTGCTTGACGTGTGCGTTTTAGCAGCTATCAAAAACGAAGATTCCTACGGTTATCAGATCATAAAGGATATGAAGCCGTATATTGAGCTGTCGGAATCGACGCTTTATACGATCCTCAAGCGGTTAGAGCTATCGGGAATGCTGACGGTACGCACCTCCGAGCATGGGGGACGTTTGCGCAAATACTATCACATTACCAAGGCAGGGCTTGGACGCATTGAGGATTTTAAGGATGGGTGGCGCGAGGTCATGTTGATCTATCAATTTGTAACAAGGGAGGATATGGACCGATGACAAAGCAAGAATTTTTAACCGCGCTTCGGGAACGTCTTTGCGGTTTGCCAAAGCAAGACGTTGAAGAGCGGCTCGGATTTTACAGCGAAATGATCGATGACAGAATAGAAGACGGCTGCACGGAAGAAGAGGCGGTTTTGGCGATCGGATCGGTGGACGGTATTGCGGCGCAGATCATAGCAGATATTCCGCTTACCAAAATTGCCAAAGAAAGCATCAGACCTAAAAAACACTTCAAAGCATGGGAAATTGTGCTTTTGGCACTCGGCTCGCCCATATGGCTCTCGTTGGCGATCGCCGCGGCTGCTGTGATCCTGTCGCTTTACGTTGTGTTGTGGTCGGTCATCATTTCCGTATGGTCGGTCTTTGCCGCACTTGTTGCCTGTGCGTTCGGTGGGATTGCGGCAGGGGCTATCTTTGCCGTCAACGGCAATGGAATAGCGGGGGGCGCGGTGATCGGTGCGGGGCTTATCTGTGCGGGTGTTTCGGTCTTCCTTTTCTTTGGATGCTGTGCGGCGACAAAAGGGATTCTGTTGCTCACCAAACAGATCGCTTTGGGGCTCAAGAAATGTTTTGTGAGAAAGGAGAGCGTATGATGAGGAAACATGCAAGGATCTGGCTGATCGTAGCAACTTCTCTTATTTTGATCGGAGGTGTTATTTTTGTGGGGATGTTGGCAATTTTGAACTGGGATTTTACAAAGCTATCAACCAACAAATACGAAACAAACGCGCATGAGATTTTGGAAGGCTTTTCATCGATCTCGGTTGATACCGACACCGCCGATATCAAATTTGTGCCTTCCGAGGGTTCATCCTGCACGGTCGTGTGCTACGAGCGGAAAAACGTGAAGAATTCGGTTTCGGTAAAGGACGGCGTTTTGTGTATCGAGGCTGTTGACACGAGAAAATGGTATGAATATATCGGGATCCATTTTGGAACGCCTTCGGTAACGGTGTATATTCCGCAGGGGGATTACGGTGCACTTTCGGTAAAATCTGATACGGGTGACGTGGAGATCCCGAACGTATTTTCCTTTGAAAATATTGACATCACGGAAAGCACCGGAGACGTAACGAACCGTGCTTCTGTTGCAAATGCAATCAATATCAAGACAAGTACGGGAAGGATCACGCTTGAAAACCTCTCTGCGAGCTCGATTGCGCTTTCTGTTTCAACCGGCAACGTGACAGCTTTGGGCGTGACCTGCGAGGGGGATCTTACGGTCAAAGTATCTACCGGAAAAGCGAATTTGAAAGATGTGACGTGCAAAAATCTTTGTTCGGACGGCAGTACAGGCGACATTTCTTTGACAAACGTGATCGCCTCGGAATTGATTTCGGTTGAAAGAAGCACGGGAGACGTTAAATTTACCGCTTGCGATGCTGCCGATATCGTTTTGGAGACCGATACGGGTGATGTGATTGGAACCTTGCTTTCCCCAAAGGTGTTTGTGGCAAAGACCGACACGGGAAAGGTCAATGTTCCCGAAAGTGTGAGCGGCGGAAGATGCAAGATCACCACAGACACGGGGAATATTAAAGTGGAGATAGCAGGGAACTGAAACCCGAAAATAAGGCGACTTGTTCCCTCTGCATTCTTAGCGGAGAAATGGCAGACACAAAATTTCGGCAGAGAACTTGCTTTCTCTGCCGATTTGTGTTATAATGAGGCTGGCGAAGAGCCTCCCTTTACACAAGGGAGCCTATAGTTGCGTTCGTATATCTTAAGGGGTAGGGGCTTTGCCCAATGCCTTTTGTAATACAAAGGCGAAACTGGCGCGATAAAACAAAACGATAAATAGGAATTTGAGAAGTTTAATATAAAAATTTTAATAGAAGAAGGAGAATAGCAAATGAAATTTCATAAGGGTGACCTTTTTTATATTGAAATGAGAAGTGGTATTTGCCAGGTATTAGATGTTTTTAAAGCCGACGAAAATGAAACGGTGTATTATTTCAGAAAAATTTTTGATGGGAAATTCCGCTTGAAAATATCGCAGGCTTCGTTGGTTCATGAAGGCTGGATGGGAGAGTTAAGTAAATCTGAAAAAGAGAAAGTAACAGAATTGCTCAGTGATCCATCAATAAAAAGTGAAATTGATAACTTAACTATTGATCGAAAAATGGAGTTTGGTGCTGGTATTTATAATTGCACAATGGAATCCAAAAAAAAGAAGGGAATTGAAAAACAACTGAATGCTGAAATAAATGGTCAATTAAATATTGAAAAATTAGAAAATTCTATTAGAGAATTGGAAAGGCAGGGGGAACTTCATATACATAGAACGTTTGATTATCCGCCTGAAGGTCAAAAGTTATACCGTTTGGAATATGGCAGATACTGTGATGATTTTGATGAATCAGGAAAAGAGTTTTATAGAGAAATTCGTTTTGTAGAAGTGAAGATGTATAGACGCGAAGATTTGATTAAATAATTGCTTTTCACATCTTAAAACAACAAATGAATTTCAATTTATCGAATAGAACAACAACCCCGACAGACCTTAAAATCTGTCGGGGCTAATTCTTTGTTTACTGCGGAGCGTTTTTATCCGTAGGGGATACCTGCGGTCTCCCACGGGCGAACACGGTTCGCCCCTACCGTGTATTGGTGAAAGATTTTGCGATTTCTCCGCTAAATTTGCACGCCCTTGGGGCTCGCCTTATTTTTTGACAATTTGGATTTTTTTATTGACTTAAAAAGTTCTCTGTGATATAATAATTGCGGTACTCAAAGTGCCCGTAGAGCACCATACGGTGTGAGGTTGCTTCCCTTAATCGGGAATGCAGATTCTTTTGCCTTCCCGAGAGGGGAGGTGATGCCGATGTACGTTACTTGGGAATTGTTGTTCCTGTTTGCAGGATTCATCATAACTCTTTTGGCTTACATAGATAATCATAATAAAAAGAATTAACCGCCTCTGCCGACCAAAGCTAAGCGGTTAATTCTTTTAACTATTTAGGGGGGAAGCAACCGTCATCGGTGCTCTCCGTTAATATTATACTCTGTTTTTAACATGATGTCAATACTTTTTTTAATTTTTACTCTATGAATTTCAAGGGCTTGGATGTTTGTCAACCTTTTTATTGGACATTCATATGCTGATGAAGAACCGTTTTTTGCCGCAAAGGAGGCGCATTTGATTTGAAGATCGTTGTTTTAGCGGGCGGACTTTCGCCCGAGCGCGAGGTGTCGCTGACGTCGGGCAGTTTGATCGCAAACGCATTGATGGGGCGCGGTCACCGCGTGCTTTTGCTGGACGTGTACGTTGGAATGCGGGATCTGCCCGTGGATATAGAATCGCTGTTTCGGCCGGACCGGGAATATACGCACCGCGTGGGCGAAACGGTGCCCGATCTGGATGCGCTCAAGCGCGAGACGGGCAACGGCGAGGCTTTGATCGGTGCGAACGTGCTCAAAATTTGCGCTATGGCGGATCGCGTCTTTCTGGCGCTCCACGGCGCGATGGGAGAGAACGGACAGCTCCAGGCAACGCTCGACACGCACGGGATCCGCTACACGGGCTCGGGCTATGCGGGTAGCCTTCTTGCCATGGATAAGGATATTTCCAAGCGGTTGTTCCGTCTTGCGGGCGTGCCCACTCCCGATTGGGTCGAGTTTGACATTGCCGAGGGATCGGTTGACGAGTTGATCGCGCGGATCGGTCTGCCCTGCGTGGTAAAGCCATTGGACTGCGGCTCCAGCGTTGGCGTGTCGATCGTAGACACGAGAGATGCGCTCCTTTTGGCGCTTGCCGAGGCAGGAAAGTGGGGGAGACGGGTGCTGGTGGAAAAAAAGATCGAGGGGCGCGAGCTGACGGTCGGGATCCTTGACGGCATTGCCCTGCCTGCCGTGGAGATCATTCCCGAAAGCGGATTTTATGACTACAAAAACAAATATCAGGGGACGACGCGCGAGGTCTGCCCTGCCGAGATCGACGCGGAGACCGCCAACCGTGCCGCCGCGCTTTCAAGGCTTGCCTTTTCCGCATTGCGGCTTGGCGGCTATGCGCGATTTGACTTTATGCTCGACCGCGACGGCGGGCTTTGGTGCCTTGAGGCAAACACCCTGCCGGGCATGACACCGACGAGCCTGTTGCCCATGGCGGCATCTGCTGTCGGCATCTCCTACGGCGAGCTTTGCGAGCGGATTTTGAATATTTGAATATGAAACAGGAGCAGCTCCGATCTTGGAACAGCTCCTGTTTTTTCATATTGCCAAGTCGCGTTGCCGATAACGCACGAGATTCTTTTGAGAAAAGCGTTTATCGAAACGCTTTTGGGGTTTTGCCGCTTACCCTTTTGAAGACCGAATAGAAATGCTTCATATCAAGGTAACCAACCTCTTCGGCGATATGTTCAACGCTCATCGAAGAGCTTTTTAAAAGTCTGCAAGCTTCCTCTACGCGTAACGTTTGCACGTATTGGGTTAGATTTTTTCCCGTGATTGATTTGAAGACGCGTCTGAAATGCGATGCGCTGAAGCCTGCGAAATCAGCGAGTTGCTCGAGCTTTAGGGGCTCTTTGCAGTGTTCGTTTACATATTCCAGTATTTCTAACATTTTCTGCATTCTGTTGGAACCAACCGACAGCTTTAATCTGCAAATGATGACTAACAACTCAATGATGTATCCGCGCATAATGTCGCGGTAGCCGATCTGTTTTTCCGTGAATTCCTGCAACATTCGATTGTAAATGTTGAGAATATGATGATTATCATTTCCGTGCGACGTGACGTAAATATAGTCGGTTGGGAGATTGGTGTATAGGTTGCTTAACAAAAAATGATCTGTGATGTCGAAAAAATCCCTGCTTTTACTCAGTGTAGCATTAAAATATGCGGGCGTAAAAATACAGTTGTATATGAGAAGCGGCTCACCGTTTGAGACGAATTCATGTGGAATGTCGTAATTGATCAAAATAACGTCACCTTTGGAGGTCTGATGATCTACCCCATTTACTGTATGCGTTCCCACGCCCTCTGCAACGTATGCGATCTCCACGAAATTGTGAGCGTGATACCTTGTTTTTGATGTGACGACGCAACGGTTGATATAAGCGGATCCCATATGCAAGGCGGTTTCTAAATCGGTTATGGACATAATGAGCGAATCCCCCTTCAAAATTGGTCTGAATGCCTATTGATAATCATTATATCATGTGATATAATAAAAGTCAATAGCATAAGGCAAAAAAGGAGGAGTTATTATGACGTCAAGAGAAAGGGTATTTAAGGCAATCAAAGGTGAAAAGACGGATAGAACCCCGATATACGGCTGGGTAAGAGCAAACCTCAAGGATGAGATCAGCGAACAGTACGGTTCTGTAGAGGCTTTTGAGGATAAATATGAGTTTGATGCCGCGCATATATTTGGGGCACCGGTTCCGTTCAAAAGCAGGAGTTATTTGCAGCAATTGAAAAACCAGTATGAGGAGCTGACTCCGGATGCTTTGTTAGAGGAGCCGTTCTTTTTTGCTGCTTCGGAGCGAAATTGGGCAGACGTTCAAAAAGCACTTGAGCATCACAGAAAACGCGATCGGTTCTGTTACGTGCAAACGCCCGGCTTCTTTGAATTTTTCAACAGTGTCTTTGGGATTGAGAATCACTTGATGTATTTATTGTTATACCGAGAGGAGATCGCGGAGCTTTATTCGAGACAGACAGAGTGGCTTTGCGGCTTTGTTGACTGTTGTATGGAGCTTAAAATAGACTGCATCCATATTTCGGACGATTGGGGTTCGCAGCGTGAGCTGATGTTTAGTCCCGAGCTGTGGCGCGAGCTGATAAAGCCAAATCTAAAGCGCGTTATTGATTATATACATGAAAAAGGCGGGCTTGTCAGCTTGCATTCGGACGGTTGCGTTAAGGCTGTTACAGACGATCTTGTCGAGTTGGGGCTTGATATGCTTCATCCTTGGCAGGAAAGTGCGGGCATGTCTTACGATACCTATCTTGAAAAATACGCAGACAAATTTGCCATTCTTGGCGGTGTATGCGTACAGACCACTTTAGGGCTCGTGCCAAAGGAAAAATTGGAATCGGAGATCCGCCGCGTTTTTGAACTGCTCAAGGGAAAACGATGGGTCTGTTGTACGACCCATTTTGTGCAAAATCATTGCTCCATGGAGGATCTGAATTTTGCCTTTGATCTGATCTACCGCCTTGCAAGAGAATCTTGAATATTTGAATATGAAACAGGAGCAGCTCCGATCTTGGAACAGCTCCTGCTTTTTTATGAAGTTTTTGAAAGAGCTCGAGGAAACTTTTTTCAAAAAGTTTCCTCGAATCCGCGTCCTGTATTACTTCACGGTATGGCGCTTGATCTTCTTCGAGGTGGTTTTTTCAAACGGCTCGTAGCGGAACTCAACCTGGCGGATCTGCTTGTAGCTGACCAGCTTTTTATTGAGCTTCTTGACCTGCGCGTTGATGGTTGCCTCAATGGTCTCGTGATCTGCGTTCTTGTCGAATTTATCCATCTGAGGGTAGACGATGGCGGTGAGCGTCAATTCGCCCGACAGCGAATCCTGACGTCCGATGACAACAGACTCGGCAATGGTGTCGACGTTGTTGAGATACTCCTCGATCTCCTCGGGGAATACGTTCTTGCCGTTGTCGGCGATGATGACGTATTTTTTACGCCCCGTGATATAGATATATCCGTCGTCGTCCATGTATCCGACGTCGCCCGTGCAGAACCATCCGTCATCGGTAAACACCTCCGCGGTAGCCTCGGGGTTTTTGTAGTAGCCGATCATCACGTTGTCGCCCTTGACCTGAATCTCGCCCTCGTAGTAGCCCTTGTCGTTGCGGTGATCGGGATCGATGCGCACCTCACAGCAGGGAACTGCAGGACCTACCGATGCCTTTTTGGGCGCGAAGTAGGGGCTGACCGCAATCAGAGGCGAGCATTCGGTGATGCCGTAGCCTTCGTAAATATCAATGCCGAACTCTGCAAAAATGTCAACCAGCTCGGGATTGAGTGCCGCACCGCCGCAAACGATCTTGTTCAGGTTGCCGCCAAACGCACGGGTGACTTGGCTGAAGAAGGTGGAGCGCAGGTCGATCTTTGCTCCACGCATCACGCGGGAGACCTTTGTAAGCGCCTTGAGCGCCTTATCCTTGCCGCCCTTCTTGGCTTCCTCCCAGATCTTTTTGTTCATGGTGCTGACGAACAGAGGAACCAGAACCAGACCCGTGGGCTTAAAGAGGGCGAAGTTTTTGAGTACCTTTTTGAGACTGTCGTTGATGGCGATGTTCATGCCGTAGTTGAGTCCTGCCAGCATGATACAAAGCTCGTAGGTGTGGTGAATGGGAAGCACCGAGACGATCGAATCCTCGGGGGAGAAGTCAACGCTCTCGCACGCCGCGTTAACAGCCGCGAGCACGTTCTTTTCGCTCAGAGCCACGCACTTGCTGGTGCCCGTGGTGCCCGAGGTAAAGAGCATTTCGGTCATACGGTCGGGGTCGCCTGCCTCGGGGAGTACATAGCCCGCCTTGATCGCGTCCTCGCCCATTTCCAAAAGCTTTGCAAAGGGCAAAATACTCTCATTCTGCTCCCATGTGCCGCGCTCGGGATCCATTGGGATCTGAATTGTGACGGTGGGATGCGTTGCGGCGAGATCGGCAAATTTTTCGTTAAAAGTGTGCGAGTAAACGATTGCGTCTGCCTCGGCAAATTCCAAAAAGCCCTTGATCTGGGAAAGCTCAAGCTCACGGTCCATCGGAATGGCGATGCCGCCTGCTGCGATGGTTCCGATATAAGCCGAAACCCACTCCACCGAAGTTTCACCGATAATGGCAATGCGCTTGCCTGCCAGTCCTGCCTCGGTAAAGCCTGCGGCAGCCTGGGTAAATTTTGCGGACAGGTTGCGGTAGGTGATCGAGTGCAGGTTGTGCTGACGGTCAAAATAACGGTACGCGGTGCGGTCGCCAAAGGATGCGAGCTTGGTGACAAAATGCTGCATGCTTTCGACCGGTGTATAATTTCTTTCTGTTTTCTTGCGGTTATTCATATCAGTTTGCCGCGGTTGCGGCCCCTCCTGTCAAATTATCCTCGCCGCTCTTGGGAGAGGATTTCATTTTTTCTTTGTTGGAATAGAGCTTTGTTACGGCTCCGAGCATGGTTTGAAGCTGTTCATCGGGAATGCCGCTTAAAATTGTTTCGGCAAAAGAAACACAGGTCACTCGGATCTTTTCAGCAAGCGGGTGTGCCATGCTACTCAGGGTAATGAGCACCGATCGGCGGTCTTTTTCGTTGTGATCGACCGATACAAGCTTCTTTTTTCTTAGGTTTTCCACCGCTTGGCTGATCATTCCCTTGGAGAGATGCACGGTTTCGCTGATTGCCTTGACCGTGTTCTTTTCGGGATGTACTTTCAGGGAGAGGAGGACATCGATCTCGTTGCTCGAAAAGCCAAGCTCAAGTGCGGGGCGATAGCAATAGGTACGAAAGAATTTTCCGACATCCAACACCTGTGTCAGTGCATGCCAAACGTTTGTGGGGTCGATTGCGGGGGATTGGGGAAGGGCTTCTTCAAATGCCATTCAACCGTCTCCTTTCATCATGTTTTAAGATTTTAAGGTTTTAAAATTGTTTAATACCAAACGATTATAACAGATTTTTCTTGATTTGTCAATAGAAAAACGCTTTCTTTGTAATTTTTAACAAAAAAGAGCCCGATAATTTGTTGAAAATCGTGAGTTCTCATTCTTTTATGAAACGGTATAAATGTGATATAATATACGCAGTATGGCTTGCAGGCAATCCATTCGGGCTTCGCCCTGCACGCGTTGACACGCGTCTGCGTGATTGACGGCTTCGCAAAAATGCTCTTGCAAGCAAGCATTTTTGCTTCATGGTATAATATATTGTTAATGAAAAATATGCCAAAAGACTTCGAAAATGGGGGAAAAAACTTTGATCAGAGAAGATTTAAGAAACATTGCCATCATTGCGCACGTTGACCACGGAAAGACTACACTTGTGGACGGATTGCTCAAGCAAGGCGGCATCTATCGCGACAATCAGGAGACTGTGACACGTGTGATGGACTCAGGCGACCTTGAGCGTGAGCGCGGCATTACCATTCTTGCCAAAAATACCGCTGTTCATTACAAGGACATTAAGATCAATATTATTGACACCCCCGGACACGCCGATTTTGGCGGCGAGGTGGAGCGTATTTTGAAAATGGTAAACGGCGTTATCTTGTTGGTTGACGCTGCCGAGGGCCCCATGCCTCAGACACGTTTCGTTTTGCAGAAGGCGTTGGATCTGAACCACCGAGTGATCGTTTGCATCAATAAGATCGACAAGCCCGACGCACGTTTGGGTGAGGTCGAGGATGAGATTTTGGAGCTTTTGATGGATCTCGGCGCCAACGATGAGCAGCTTGACAGCCCAATGCTTTACTGCTCGGGACGCTCGGGAACCGCAACCGAGGATCCCTCGGTGGAGGGCGTTGATCTGACCCCCTTGTTCGAAAAGATTATTAGTTATATGCCCGCGCCCGGCGGTGACGAGAGCGGAGATCTGCAATTGTTGGTCTCTTCCATCGACTACAACGATTACGTTGGACGTATCGGCATCGGACGCATCGAGCGCGGTAGCATCCGCGTTGGACAAGAGGTTGCTGTCTGCAACTATCACAATCCCGATACCTTTAAAAAAACCAAGATCGTCTCACTTTATCAGATCGATGGATTGGTACGCAAGCCCGTGGAGAATGCAACCGTGGGCGATATCGTATGCTTCTCGGGTGCGGGAGATATAACCATTGGAGATACGCTGACAGCGGTTTCCAATCCCACCCCGCTTGAATTTGTAAAGGTTTCCGAGCCCACCATGGAGATGACCTTTATGGTCAACAACAGCCCCTTGGCGGGTAAAGAAGGAAAATTTGTCACCTCGCGTCAGATCCGCGACAGACTTTACCATGAGCTTTTAAAGGATGTATCCTTGCGCGTTTCCGACGGTGACACTACCGACGAGTTCCGCGTGGCTGGCAGAGGAGAGATGCACCTTTCCATTCTGCTGGAGACCATGCGCCGCGAGGGTTTTGAGCTTGCTTGCTCCAATCCCCGAGTGCTTTACAAGGAGATCGACGGCGTGAAGCACGAGCCGATGGAACGTGTCACGCTTGATGTTCCCATGGATTACGTCGGCGTGGTAGTGGAAAAGCTGGGGCAGAGAAAGGGCGATCTTCTTTCGATGAGCCCCATCGGATCACGCACCCGTATCGAGTATTCGATTCCCGCACGTTGCCTGTTCGGTTACCGCTCGGAATTTCTCACCGCAACCCACGGCGAGGGTGTTATTAACACCATTTTTGACGGCTACGCACCCTACCGCGGAGAGATCGCAATGAAGTTTACCGGCTCGCTTATCGCGTCCAACGACGGAGAGACCACGCGTTACGGTTTGTATAAGACGCAGGAGCGCGGACAGCTCTTTGTCGGTCCTCAGACACAAGTATATGAGGGAATGATCGTTGGAGAGAACCCCAAGAACGATGATATTGCCGTCAACCCCTGCCAGAAAAAGCAGCTTACCGCCATTCGCTCGGCTGGAGCCGACGAAAAGCTGTTGCTTACTCCCGCAAAGATCTTTACCCTTGAGGAAGCGCTTGAATATATCACCGACGACGATCTCATTGAGGTCACGCCCAAGTCGATCCGCCTGCGCAAGAAGATCCTCAACACCGAGACTCGCATGAAGGAAATGATGAAAAGGCGCCGCGCAATGGAAGCGCAGAAAAAGTGATTGTAACGGTCTAATTTCATCGCTAACAAGCATTATTTCATCACTAACGAGATTTTGTTAAAAAAAGGCGATGTTTAATTTCATCGCTAACAAGTACAATTTCATCGCTAACAAAAAAATAGCAAAACAGAAGGACGGATTTCCATGATTGGAGTTCCGTCCTTTTTTGCTTTGGTTTGCGAAGCATAGTCGCTTAGTGGTGCAATCTTTGTAATGCATCGCTCATCGATTGAGAGCAAAGAATCTTTTGTTTTGCTATTAAGATTGCTATTAAACACTTTCAAAAAATTTTAGAGATTACAAAAGCTTGCGAAAAATGTTGTCAGGTTTGCTAAAAATATCGTTTGGTATGTTGCAATATTAAGGTATATGTGATATACTATATACAATAACCATTATTTTCAAGTGGGATT